>JAICHN010000092.1 GCA_025924845.1 Chloroflexota bacterium
ACGCCGCCAAAGGCGCCATTCAGGATATCCGTCCCGCCCTCAAAGCCGGTGGCCGGTCGCTGAAGGGCTACACTCCCGGCCAGTTGTTCCTCTTCGAGTACGCCGGCGGCGTGTATGGGGTGCCGCGCGACACCGATACCAAGGTCATTTTCTATAATCGGAAGCTGTTCAAACAGGCCGGCGTGGCCTATCCCAAGGACGGCTGGAGCTACGACGATCTCCGCACCACCGCCAAGGCCCTCACCAAGGGGAGCGGCGCCCGCATCTCGCAGTATGGCTATGCCTACGAGACCGATTTCTGGCGGCTCTGGCTCTGGCAAAATGGGGTCGAGTTGTTCGACAACAACGCCAAGCCGACCAAGGCCACGTTTAACACCCCGGCCGGCGCACAGGCCCTCCAGTTCATCGCCGACCTCACCAATGTGGACCAGGTGACGCCGCCGCCCTCGCAAATGGCGAGTTCCGCCGGCATTGCCTCGTTGTTTTCATCCGGGCAACTGGCCATGGCCTTCGGCAATCACGCCCTGGTTCCTACCTTCGTCAGGACGAAGGGTCTTGATTGGTTTGTAGTGGGGATGCCGCACTTCACCGGCCACCCCACGGTCAATGCCTCGGGCGGCGCCGGCTACGCCATCTCCAAGTGGACCAAGCAGCGCGACGCGGCATACAAACTCTGGAACTTCTTCACCGGCACCTTCGCGATCGAGACGTTCTCGGCCGGTAACGATGTGACGCCGATCACGCCGTCGGTGCTCAAGTCGGCCGCCTGGCTGAGCAAGCCCTACAACAAGATTTTCGCCCAGCAGACCAAGTATGGCCATCTCTTCCCCTCGTTCGCCTCGGTTGGGGACGTGTTCAACGTGGTGGGCTCCGATCTGGACAAGGTGTGGATTGGAGAACAAAGCGCCGCCGATGCTCTCCCCAAGGCCGAAAAGGATGCGAATAAGGTGATCAAGGCCGGCGTATAACCATGCCCGCGTCCCCTCTGCGTCGCTGGGCGCAGCGCCTCGCCGGTACGGATGCTTCCTACCGACGAGGCGACGGTCGGGTAGCCTTGCTCTTCCTGCTTCCCGACCTGATCCCCTTTGTCGCCTTCACCGTGTTGGGCGTGCTCGCTACCTTCGGGCTCAGTTTCACCAAGTGGGACCTGGTGGCCACGCCAAGCTGGATAGGCATCGAGAACTACCGCAACCTCTTCGCGGATGATCTTTTCCTAAAAGTAGTACGAAATACGGTCTACTACACCCTGGGCGTGGTACCCATCGCCACGGGGCTGGGGCTCCTCGTGGCGCTTGGGCTCAACCTGAAGCTTCGCGGTTCGCTGGTCTTGCGCACGGCCTACTTCGCACCCTACATCACCACCCTGGCCGGCGCGGCTCTGGTCTTCCAGTGGATCTACGATCCGCGGGCCGGACTGATCGATAGCGTACTCTACGCGATCGGCGTACAGAATCCGCCCGGTTGGTTGAACAGCACCACCTGGGCGCTTCCCGCCTTGATCATTTTCGGGATCTGGCGTCAGATCGGCTTCAATATCGTGCTCTTCCTGGCCGGCCTGCAAGGCGTGGATCGCAACCTACTGGAAGCGGCCTCGGTGGACGGCGCCGGCCGCTGGGCCCGTTTCCTCCACATCACCCTGCCGCTGGTCAGTCCGACCACTTTTTTCGTCGTGATCATCAGCACGATCGGCTCCTTCCAGGTATTCGACCAGGCGTACGTGATGACCAATGGGCGGTTCTATCCCGACAATGCCACCAATACGGTAGTCGGCTACCTGTTTCAGAAGGCGTTCGTCTCCACCACGGCGCAACTTGGCCTGGCCTCCGCCGTCGCCTGGTTGCTCTTCCTCTTCGTATTCGCGATCACCATGATCCAGTTCGCCGTACAACGGCGATGGGTCCATTATGGCTGAGGCGCGTACTCTGCCGGTACTGCGTGAGCGTCGGCCGCTTACGGCGCGCGAGTGGGCATGGCGGATCGCGATCTGGCTGCTCCTGGTGGGCGGCGCGTTGGTCGTATCGCTACCTTTCATCTACATGGTCGTCTCCTCGCTGGAAACCAATGAGCAGATCGGCGCCCTGACCCCGCAATTTATCCCCAACCCCATTCAGTGGGATAACTACCGGTCGGTCTGGGAACAGTTGCCGGTAGGCCGGTTCTTTGTCAACAGCTTGATCGTGGCGCTGGCGATTACGGTAGGGCAGGTGATCACCGCCTCCATGGCCGCCTATGCCTTCTCGCGTCTCCGCTTTCCCGGACGTTCGGTGCTCTTCAGCGGCTATCTGGCGACGCTGATCATCCCTTTCCAGGTCACGCTCATCCCCAATTTTGTCCTGATTCACTACCTGGGGTGGCACGATACGTACCTCGGACTGATCGCCCCGTTTATCTCCAGCGTATTCAGTACCTTCCTGCTCCGCCAGTTCTTCCTGGGCATTCCCGCGGATCTGGAGGAAGCGGCGCTTCTGGATGGGGCAGGGCATTGGGTGATCTACTCGCGGATCATCATGCCCCTGGCCCGGCCCGCCCTGGCTGCCCTGATCATCTTTGCCTTCCTGGGCTCCTGGAATAATTTTCTCTGGCCATTGGTGGCGGTGGACACGGAGAGCCTGAAGACTCTGCCCCTGGGCATCGTGGAGTTCGAGGGCGAATATACCATTCAGTGGAACCTACTGATGGCGGGCGCCTCGCTATCCCTCCTTCCCGTGCTGGCCGTTTATCTGGCGGCCCAACACTGGATCGTGGAGGGGATCACGTTGACCGGGCAGGGGGGGCGCTGAACACGCCCGCCTGATAGGTGCCGCGGCGGAGCTAGGGTGCTCAACTACTGCCCAGGAAGCACGGTATGCTGTAAGGGAACGGAGGCGAGAATGGCGACGGTCGCGCGGCCCCTCTATGAGCAGATCCTCAATCAGGCTGGACGGCTGGACCCGGAGGAGCGACTGCGATTGTTGGAGGATCTGGCGGCACTGGTGCGACGAGAACTGACGCCGCCGACACAGCACGGGATCGTGGAGCTTCGCGGCCTGGGCAAGGAGGCATGGGACGGTGTTGACGCACAGGATTATGTGAACGAGGAGCGGGCCTCTTGGGCTGGGTAGAGGATCTCCATGGCCGGGTGGTTGGTCTAGATACCGCCCCTCTCATCTATTACATTGAGGCGAATCCCCGTTATTTGCCGGTCGTGGATCCATTCTTTGAAGCAGTAGCACGCGGTCTCATTCGGCTGGTGACCTCGACAGTAACTCTGGTCGAAGTGCTTACCCTGCCCTTGCGCAAGGGGAATGTCGCGCTCGCGGTTCGCTACAAACAGGTGCTTCTCTTAAAGGGGCGATCCTGGCAAGCACCTCGTCGATGATCTCTTGCGGCGCCTTTTCGGCGAATCGAGCACGGCGGGCCTGCGGGTCGAGCGCGCGGAGTTGATTGCAGAGGACCACGCCTTGAACATGCAGACCGGCCCCCGTAAGATCGGGTTCGTTTCTTGTTGACAACCGAGAAGCGAAGGCATAGCGTAGGGGCGATTCCCCGTGGGGCCGCGGTAAGGATGTGGTCCAGGTTGGGAAGAGCACAAGAGGAGGTGGCGCCGGTATGAAGATCTTACGATCCGTCCAGTGTCGCGCCGGCAAGGAAGCCGATGCCGTACAGCAGGCCAAGGCTATCGCGGCCTTCGTCAATCAACGGTTTCCCTCGGCAAACGTAGAAGTGTTCTCGGAAGTCTTTGGCAAAGCCGGCACCCTGTATTGGGTGGGCGATGTCGAGAACGCGGGCGCGATGGAGAGCCTGGACAATCAGCTCTTTGCCGACCCCGAGTGGGCCTCGCTCTTGCAGCGGGGAGAGGGCCTGTTCGTGGACGGCAGCCTCCGCGATACGCTCCTCCGCTCTATCTGAACCAACTCTAACCGGGGCAGGGGTGCCGGCCTTTCATTCTTCGTGGCCGCGCCCCTGCCCAGAATGGGTACCTTCCCCACCGCGACGGGAGAAATGATGGATCAGCCGGAAGGACCGAGGCCGGGCCGGTACCGACACTTCAAGGGGCACGAGTATGAAGTGATCGGCACGGCCTGCCACAGCGAAACCGAGGAGTGGATGGTGGTGTATCGGCCCCTGTACGGCGATCGGGCGCTGTGGGTGCGCCCACTTGCCATGTTCACCGAGGAGGTCGAGCACGAGGGTGTGCGACAGCCGCGCTTCTCGTACGTGGGGGAGATATAAACGGGCAGAGCGTCGCAGCTACCGCCGCATAGGCGCGATCACGCTGCTGCCGGGTGATCTCTCGCTTTTCGTCTTCGACGCCTACGCCGCCGACCCGGCGCGCCCAGTCTTGAGCCAGTCCTATAGTATGGCTTTCGGTGTGCTATTGTCTTAACTCAGGCCCGTCACCGCGAACCAGCGGGGCGCGGGAGGCGTCCCTATGGGAGACGATGCGACAAAAACGATCGGGGCGAAGAACGGATGGGGTAGGGTCAACCACGCCTCAATGTTGGCGTCGCCGGTCGTCGAGGCCGAAAAGGCGGGCGTCACGAGATTGACCGGAGTCAACGGATCCGTGCTGAAACCGCTCACGATTGCCACAAACAAGGGTATGGGGTTCGTGCCGCCGGCTGGAGCGGGCACCGACGCCGGATCGAGGACTAGTCCACGCACTCGCACCTTGAGATGCCCATCGGGCGTTAGCGATCCATTGGCCTCGGAGAGCACCCAGGCTGCCCCACCGCCATGCACGCCTCGGAATGCCGCCAGCCCGGCGTCGCCAAGGAACGGCGCCTGTATCCCTGCCATGGTTGAGAAACTGAGAACGGTCCCTGCCTCGTCGTTTTGGTTCTGGTTTTCGCCGTTGTCGTGCTTATTCCTACCGTCGCCCCCACCATCATCATCTGCCCAGGCAGTGAGAGGACCCGCCCAACCCGCGACCAAGGTACTCAACGTGGCCAGAGCCGTGCCTTGAAGCACGCGCCGCCGCGAAGGCAGCCCTGTCGACTCAGCGCGAACTCCTGCCTTCGGTACGCGTATCCCGTCCATCATCGGCCTCCTTCGAGCTTCTGCCCGGCCCGCGGCTCCGCCATCGAGACGGTTCGGATTAAACCGGATCTGCCGCGGTCACATTCACCGTTAGCCGGGTAGGCTGCCTTTTGTCGGTTTGCCCGCGGCAACCATCTACATATACGGCCGTCGTTACACTTGCTCGATGGCGAGTCCGCATATTCCTTTTCTGGATGGCATTGACTTTACCCTTGAGAATGGCTCCGCCGAGCTAATGCAACGGTTCTCCCACGTCACACTTCATCGCTACGAAGATGCACTCCTGGTTAGCGAGGCCGATCCTCTGGTTGCTTTCATCGTGTCCACAAGGGCTGGAGGAGCCTTCACGGGTGATACGCTGAGCAGGCTCACTGCAGCAATAGAACGAGAACTCACCATGAACGGCGCTTTCCGGATCACCAAGGCATTGGGCCTATTTGAGGCACGGAGGTGAATGATCGGACGTGCCGGCCTCTTGTGTTTGCGACACGGTGCTCACGGCCAGATCCAGAATCCGCCAGATCGCATCAACCCACGCCTCGTGCTCGGGCTTCATCAGTACCGAACGCAGACAGGTGATTGTGTCTCGATCGCGCTCCATCCCAGCGGCGGCAAGGTCGAAAAACTCAACCGGCAACTCCGCCAGCGCCAGATGAAGGTGATGTTTCGCCGCTTCCCCGAAGATCAACCGCGCCGCCGCCGAGGCATCGGTGACCCGCGCCGCTCGCGGCGCCCAGACCACGATATCCAGTTCAGGTGCGAACGCGGTGATGAATCTCCGATCCGTTCGCACCTTTTCATAGAGGGCTAGGGCCGCCGTTCGCCCTCGACTTAGCCCCTTGGCGAACTCACCGCCCGGCACTGGCGGCAGAAGCCGTTGCGTCGCCCACAAGGCGACCGCGGCGGCGCCGGGACGCGAACATTCCAGACTGATCTCTCCCAGGTGCAGTTCGGTTGAACTGAAGTAGGTATACGGCGAGTCGTGCTGGTAGAGGGTACCCACGGTGGGGTCGCGAAAGAGTACGCAGCCACAGCCGTAAGGCTGTAGACCGTGCTTGTGGGGATCGATCACGATCGAATCAACCTCGGACAAATGGTCGTAGGTACGGCGTGTCTCCGCCTCAAGGTTGTCGACCAGGCCGAAGTAGCCGCCATAGGCGGCGTCGGCATGGAGGCGGAAGCCGTAGCGATCGCGTAACGCCAGCAATTCCGGCAACGGATCGACGGATCCGGTCGCCGTGGTCCCGATTGTCGCCACCACGGTACCGACGTCGCCTCGTTCAAGGCAGACTTCCAGGGAATGAACATCCAATCGGCCCCGCCGGTCACAGGGTATCGCCTCGAATGCCAATCCGAGTACGGCGCTGATTCGGCCATGCGTATAATGCGCCTGTTCCGAGGCAACGATCCTGGCCCCGGGACGGAGTCGGCCAGCCACCCAGAGCGCCTCCAGATTGGCCATGGTGCCGCCGCCACACAGGTGGCCCAGATGTGTATCCCAGCCGAACATCCGCGCCAGTTCGGCTACCGCTTCCTTCTCCATCCGTGAACTGGCGCGCCCTCCATCCAGAGCATGGTTATTGGGATTGATCCAGAGGGCCAGCGCGTAGGCGAGCCGAGCCACCGGGTGGGGCGGCTTGAGCATCTGGCCGGCGTAGAGCGGATGAAAGTAGGGATAGTTGTCTTGCAGACGCGCCGCTACCTCGGCCAGCACCCTTTCTATCGCCGCGTTATCCGGCGACGCCGCACCTACCGGCGGTAGAGCGGAAAATCCCGCCTCCAGGCGCTCGAGGGTATCGCGTAGGATGTGCAGAGAGCCCGTTTCCAGTTGGGGTGAAGAAGCAGTGTTGATCGGAGTATCCTTTCCTTATCGAGGCAGTAAGCTGGATCCTGCTCAGATACCTTCGCCGGCCTCGGTAATTCCCAGGCTCCCGAGAGGAGATCCGCGCCGCCCAACGTTCGTGCCCACCGGCAAAGGTAATCGTAGTCCATATCGCCGCCTTGCAGCTTGAGCACGCCTTGAACATTGCTCCATTACGTCTCTGAGATCTCGCGGCCCAGCCTATACCCGTCCGATTTTCCCATACGGCGGTAGTGGTTCAGAACTAGGCGCCCGAGCTTTGGCTGCCGCAACCGGGAGTGCTGGGGAATCCCCGGCAATTCACGTAGGTGTAGAGGCCATATTTGGGCACGGATTGAACGATTGTAAATCCGCCGGTGCGGTGCAAATAGGCCAGTGTCTGTAGGTCCAGGTCAACCGTCCACCCCGGTGGATCAACCATATCGGTGTGCAGATCCAGAAGGATGTACTGTGCTTGCGATGCCGACCGCGTATCCTGCAGCTCAAATAGGTAGGTGCGCTTCGCCAGATGGGCGGCGAGCTGATAGTCCGCGTCAACAGGCGCGTTAGCGGGAATCGCCAGGACCATCGCCGCCTGCGCGCGATTGCGATCGGTGGTGACAAGCAGCGACGGCTGGTGGATCATATGCATCAGGTTCAAGGGCGCGATTGAGTACGAGTAGCCAAGGGCCGCCGCCCAGGCGATCAGGCACAGGACAATCAGTTTGGCCCACTTTCGCGCCAACGGGCGGCCGAGCCCGCGAATCGCGCCATACATGACGAACGGCACCGTGATGATGTAGTGGTGATAGAAATAGTCATTGACCAGCGGATCGGCGGCATACAATCCCACCAGCGGCAGCAGTAGGACCAGCGCACTGGCATCCAGGAGAAACAAGAAACCGGAAGGCAACAAGGCCCATACTACATTCTGAAAGCGAAACGGTTGCGCGAGCACGTGTGCGACGCGATCCAGGCGCATGTCGATGCTTGACGTGCCGCCTGGGATTCCGTGCCAGGCTTGAATCACTTGTCCAAAGTACGTACTGTAGTTTTGGTTGACTTCGTTTCTGGTTAGCAAATACCACGGCAGCAAGAAGGCTAACCCATAGAGTATGGCGGCGCCGATCGCCGATTGCCCGATTCGCCGAGCCCCACGAAAGGCCCACCAGTATACGCCCAGCCCAAAGACCACCAGCACCATCTGCTCTTTGGTCAACAGGATCAACAGCAGGCACACTGCCAGTAACCGCGGGCGACGAGTATCGAACGCATAGAGCGCTCCCAGTATGGTGGGGACGGCCAGTGGATCGGCATGAAAATCGTTGATCGTGGCATAATGCACGATCGGATACAGGAAATAGAAGACAACGAAGCCGCCCGCCACCGGCTGTGTGCATTTGTGTACTCGTGCGATCTGATAGACCAGTACGCCGCCGACCGCAACGGCACATACTTGAATCACCAGCAACGTGCGCGGATCGGGAAGATACTTAAACGGCAGGGTAAACAGGAGCAGGATCGGTACGGCATGATCGCCGCGCAGCTGATTCACGGCGCTGGCGGTGTTCGTCTTGGCCAGCAGCTGGTCGTGAATGGTAAGCCATAACTCCTGCGTATAATTGGCCGTATCGCCACCGATGCTAAACACCGCATACTTGCGAAAATCGAGCGCCGTAGCGATGCCCAGGAACAGCAAGGCAGCCAGAAAGGCGAGAAGGAGACCGAGCTCAACGGGTCGTTGTCGCGATTGGGCGAGGGAACGCAAGAAACGCAAATTCCCCTCGGGATAAGCCATACCACGCTCCAGATCGCGGGTAAACTACGTCTGCTGTATAACTGCGTAGAGTATAGAATGCTTCGGCGCCGCTTTGCCATAGTACCTGCGTAGGACGTGACCACGGCGCCGCCATTCGCCGCCGTGCGCCCAGACCGTCCCTTTGTATACGATACTGAAGGGGCGGGGCAACTTTGGCGAAGGGAGAACCCCTTGATCCACTTGCTGAGCCGCTCCCGGGCTCTCCCCTACAAACTTGCGCTGGAGCGGCTCTCTTTTCCTCCCTAAATCGCTCTACCGGGGCTGATCGCGACTTGCGACAATACCTTCAAACCAGGGCATACTGAAAGAAAGAGTTGGGAGGAGGGCACCGGAGTGCCGGGAGAGCTATTGGTCCGCTGCCAGGATCTCGAGGAGCCGGGTAGTTTTTACCGAGCCTATCGGCGCCGTCTACAGGCAGGTTTTCGCTTTGTCTACGACGATCCGCGCTTGGGCCAGGGCGATACCCTGGAGGCGTTGGTGGCGCGAATCCGCCGGATGGACACGCCGGCGGAGTTCCTGGCCCTGATCGCCCATGACGCCAGCCCGAGAATTCGCGCCGCCGCCGCGGGCAACGCGAATCTGGCGCTGGACGATCTGGCGCGGTTGGCCGCCGATCCCTCGCCGATCGTTCGCCGGGGCGCCGCAGCCTATCCCTGGGCGCCGCCTCGCGTACTGCGCGCTCTGGCCGAGGACCGCGATGAAACGGTGATCGAGCAGACGGCGGCCCACCTGGCTACACCGCCCGATGTGCTGTTTGCCCTAACCCGCCAGGCGATGGCCAGGAACGCCCTCCCTGACGCGCTGGCGGCGATTGCCGAACATCCACGGGCGCCGGAGCCGGTACTTTCCGTGCTTGCCCTGGTTCCATTCCGCGAAGGATGGCTGGTGGCCCGCCGCCACGACCTGCCGAGGGCGACTATCCTCCAGATCCTCGAACTTGGTCCCGACCGCTGCCGCTCCGATCTGGCGCGCAATCCCTCGCTGGACCACGCGACGTTGGATCGCATGGCCAGAGATAGTTCACCCCTGGTGCGGATGAACATCTGCCGGAATCCGAGCACGGCCGAGGAAACGCTGGAGGCGCTGCTTCGTGATGCCGATCCCGCCGTCCGGGCCGCGAATCCCCGGAGCACGGCTCTGGAGTTGACGCGCCTGATCGACGTCCACTCCCGTGTAGTGACCGAACAGGTGGCGGCCAATCCTGCCGCCCCTTCGCAACTGCTGGATCGTCTGGCCCGCACCTGGGACTCCGACACCCATGCGGCGGTAGCCGCCAATACCGCCGCCGCCGTCGAGACCCTGCGCCACCTTTTCCGCGCGGCCGGCGACCAGGTGCGCCGGCTCGTCCTGGAGAATCCGGCCTGCCCGGAGGATTTAATGCGCGCGCGCGCCGCTGCCAAGGCGCCCCATTGGCGAGCCGTGGTGGCTGGCAATCCAGGGGCGCCGGTCGATCTGCTGCATACGCTGGCCGGGGATTCGGCGCCCGAGGTGCTCCTGGCGCTGGCCCGTAATCCCGCCGTGCCGGGCTCAGTGCAGCGACGTCTCCTTCGCGAGCCTGCCTGCTTGCCCGCCAACCCGCTCACCCCGCCTGAAGTGCTCTGGCAATTGGCGATCTATGAGAACGACGACAACTATGCGCGGCGCCGCCAGGTACTGGCTAATCCCGCCTTTGCCCTGGCCTACGACGCGGTCACTTCCTGGCGGGAGGACGAACCCGAGCCGAGTGATCCGTGGTCGCCACCCATAATCAAAGAGCACTTACCGGAGTAAGTGCTCTTTGATTATGACGTTTTCCTAGTTCAAGTACTCACGCAGATCGGTCTGCTCGCCCGACTGGCGCAAGCGCGAGAGGGCCGAGGTTTCCAACTGCCGGATACGTTCGCGAGTGAGGCCGAAGGCGCCGCTCACCTCCTTCAGCGTGTGTGGCTTCCCATCGGTCAAGCCGAAGCGCAGCTCGATGATCTTCCGTTCGCGATCGGGGAGGCTGCCCACCAAGTCCGCCAGCCGCTCGTGCAGCATCTTGCTCTCGGCTGCCTCGCTGGGCGAGATCGCCTCCGTATCCTCAACCGCCTCGGCCAGGGTCGTATCATTGTCGTCGCCTATCGGGCGTTCAAGCGAGATAGGTTGCTGGGCAAGGCGGGCCAGTTCGACGATTTTCTCGGAGGGCAGATTGGCGTCCGAAGACTCGGTCGCCTCCGCTTCGCCCTGTTCCTCCAGGCGCGTCGTCTTTTGCAGGCGCGATATCCCCTCGGTCACGTGCACGGGCACGCGAATGGTATGGCTCTGATTGGCGATGGCCCGCGTTACGGCCTGACGAATCCACCAAATGGCGTAGGTCGAGAATCGATAGCCGAGCCGGTAGTCGAATTTGCGGGCGGCGCGGATCAGGCCGATGTTCCCCTCCTGCACCAGGTCCAGAAGGGAAAGCCCTTCGTTCCGGTAGCGCTTGGCCACGCTGACCACGAGGCGGAGATTGGACTCCACCATGATGCGGAGCGCCTCTTCATCGCCCTGGGCAATTCGCTCCCCCAACGCCAGTTCCTGCTGAGAAGTCAGCAAGGGGAGGCGACTAATATCTTGCAAATACAGCATCGTGCCATCATCAGGCTGCGCGGCTTCAGCCTGCGGCACATCAAGTATGGGTGCGCTCAAGGTAACCTCATTTTCCTTCCATACACCCAGCCGCGCGGCGATCGCTCTCAAGTCGGCGAGTCTCCCGCGCCGGGTGTTTTCTCTCTTATACTGATCTATACGGATGAGGGCAACACCTGGATTACCATCGCCGGAGTTTGTGATTCATTCCAGAGTGTGGTGAGCGCGGGAGCGCCCGGATCCACGGCTGAGGTTTGCTATACTGAGAAGTAGTGATCCACTCTGGATCCACTCCGGACGAGATGCGCCGTACCCGGTCTCGCAAAGACGACGCATAGGAGTCCGACATGGGCCAACTCGTGCAAATCGTTGGCGCCCTGCTTATCCTGGCGCCCTTCGCCCTCGCTCAATTCCGGCTACTCGGCCCGTACTCATGGCCCTATCTCCTGCCCAACGCGGCCGGCTCGGCCATCCTCTGCGCGATCGCCGTTCAGCAGCGGCAGTGGGGATTCGTGCTCCTGGAAGGGGTTTGGGCTATTGTGTCCCTGTGGGGCCTCGTCGCTCTTCTCCGCAGGAAGGTCGCGGGCGGCGCCGGCCGGCGCTGAGACAGCTAGGCAGACGGCACTAGACAAATGCCTTTGGATCCGGCGATGAGCGAGGCATGCATCGCCGGATCCAAATCGATAGGCGGAAGAAATCAACAACGGCGGCGCGGAACCGCGAGCTTGTCTTACTGAATGGTGAAGGTAGCCTGGGCCACGCCGTTACCAACCACCACCACGTGCGCCGGCCCGGCCATGCCGCTCGGTACGACCCAACTATAGGCGAAATGCCCATCCGCGCTTGCCTTCTTGGGTCCCAACACCTGCTGCGTGCCGCCAGGGTAGGTGATCACCAGGGTAAACATGGTATTGGCGGCAGTGGTGATCAGCGCGGTCTCCTGGCTGCCGGCGGCAACCGATGCGGCGGACAGGCGCAACGTGGTCGTGCCGCTCCCGACCGCGGGGCCTGATCCCGTCCCCGAACCGGCCCCCGATCCCGTTCCGGAGCCCGAACCTCCCGCCTTTGGCATGATGGTTCGCACGGCGGGATTCCCGAGGAGCATGTACATTTGCTTTTTTTGCTTACTGTGCAGCGTGAGCTTAATTTGGCTGGCCTGCCCGAAGGGGACGGTCAGAACCGTCGCGGCTTGCCCATAGCTCTTGGTGATCGTCTTCACGAGCTTCCCATCGACCGTCACCAAGAGGGTGACCTTGCCGGGATGATTATTCACGGAGCCATCGTCCACGCCCACGGCGGTGGTGAAGGCGGCATAGCCGGGGAACTTGTGCGGGAAGAGCGTCACGTAGGCGTTGTTCCCTACCAGCAGGATACCGTGCTTATAGGTAGCTCCGGAGATAGCATTATTATTGGCGCTCTCGGCGATGCCGAAATCGCCCATGTCCGACAGCGTGAGGAAACGGTGCCCGGCGGCGAGCGCGTGCCGGCTGGGACCGATGAGGGTCATAAGGGCCGTTACCAGGGCGATGATCAAGGAGGCGGTGGTTATGGACTTTCCGTTGCGCATCTTACTGTTTCCTTTCGGTGTGTGCCGGCGTCGATTCATGGCCCGTCAGCGCGGGAATCCAGTGGCCCAGATCGATCTCGTGACGTCTCCGCGTGTTCGGGCGGGTCGGGGCCGCTAGGCGCGTCGGGGTCGAGCAGCAAGCGGAGATAGGCGAACAGCGCGTCGGCGCTGGTGAACTGTTCGCGGCTGCCCCCCTGAAGATCCTCCAATCTGGCCGACCATTGCACGCGGTCATGCCGGCTACTACGCCAGACCCGCAGCAGATAGGATGTGTACCGCGGCATGCCGGTTCCCCCTTGCCTGCTCCCAACCCTTGACCGGGGACACTCCGGTCCACAACGACCCATCCGCACTCTAGCAGACCGATCGCCGAACCCACTCGTGGATCACCTCCAACCAGTCTCTCTGGAGCACGCGGTTTTGTTGCAAAAGATTGCCGTGCCGCGCTTTTGCAACAACGGCGGGCCGGCTGGTATATGCTAGGCACGTACTCTTGCGAGGGAGTGTGGATGTCCACCAGGCTGCCGCCCGATACCGCGCACGTCACCTACAGCCGGCAATATCGGCGTTGTCGCAAAACCGGCTGTAGGGTGTGCGCGGACGGCAACGCGGGACACGGGCCCTACTGGTTCGCCTACTGGCGTGAAAACGGCAAGCTGCTCTCACGCTACCTCGGCAAGACGGCACCCCCTGGGGCTGAGTATGCCGGAGCGCTGGATCGTGCCGAAGCCCCGGCCAGGTCCGCGGCGCTACGCGTGCGCACCCTGGGCGGCCTGGAAGTCCGGCGTGGTCCCGACCTCATTCCGGCGGCCCGCTGGAACCGCCGCGCCGTGCGTGACCTCCTTACCTGCCTATTAAGCGCGCCGGGGCATCGCGTACACCGCGAACAGGTGGCCGA
>JAICHN010000093.1 GCA_025924845.1 Chloroflexota bacterium
ACTCCAGCGGCGGCATCACGATCCACTTCCCGTTCACCGCGCTGCCATTCCTCAGTCCAGAACCATGCCTGTTCCGGGTTCGCCCGTGTCATAAGGTCCATGAGTTGCGCCCGCGTCGCACGGTGATGCTCTTCCTCAGCTTGGATCATTGCGCGCAGTTCGTCAATTTTTGGGGTAAGCACGCCGCCGACGTTGAGCTGTTCCGCATCGACTAGGTGTTTCCTCAGTGCGTGGCGTACCGCCCTTGAATTGTACTATAGGTAGATCATTGATATCCGTCCGTGCATCGCCGCGAATCGGAATGTCGATCTCCAGCCTACGCCCGCAGCACCGACCGCAAAAAGGCGCGGGTCCGTTCTTGCTGGGGGTCGCCGAAGATCTGGGCCGGCGGGCCGGCCTCCACGATCACGCCCTGGTCCATGAAGACTACGTGATCGCCCACGTCGCGCGCGAAGCCCATCTCATGGGTGACCACCACCATGGTCATCCCGTCCAGAGCGAGGCCCTTCATCACCTCCAGCACATCACCCACCAACTCGGGGTCGAGGGCGCTGGTCGCCTCGTCAAACAGCATGACCTTGGGTTCCATGGCCAGGGCGCGGGCAATGGCCACCCGCTGCTGTTGGCCTCCGGAGAGTTGCGAAGGGTATGCCTTCTCCTTCTCGCTCAGCCCGACCCGCGCCAGCAATTGCCTACCTCGCTCGATCGCCAAGCCTTTGGGCAGGCCGCGCACGCCGATCGGCGCTTCGATGATGTTCTGCAGGGCCGTCATGTGGGGGAAGAGGTTGAAGCGTTGGAAGACCATACCCACCTCGGCACGCATGCGCGCAATGTTGCGCCCGCTGTCCTCCTTGAGGCGCCCCCGGACCAGGCGATAACCCATCAGTTCGCCGTCGATGCTGATCTGGCCGCGTTGGATCTTCTCCAGATGATTGAGGCAGCGAAGGAAGGTGCTTTTCCCGGAGCCGCTGGGTCCGATGATCACCTGCACCTGACCCTTGGCTACGTCCAGGCTGATCCCCTTGAGGACATGGAGCTTGCCGAAATACTTGTGGACATCCTCGGCACGGACCATCGGCTGATCGCTTGGTGTGGTGCTCTCGACTGCTTGCATGGCGATACGCTTCTCCCAAAGGGACTATCGACGGATGCCCGTGCCCATGGAGTCGACCACCCGCCCCCAGAACGCGAAGAAGCCGCCGCCTTCATCCCGGCCGCGGCGATCGCCGAGACGGCTCTCGATGTATGCCTGGCCGATACTGATTACGGTCGTCATCACCAGGTAATATACGGAGGCGATGCTCAACAGTTCGAGATTGCGCGTTGCGCCATCACAAAGCGTGCAGCCGAATATATTCTCCGAACGCTGCGTGAGTTCCTGCACCGAAATGTAGGACGCCAACGAAGTCGTTTTCAACATGCTGATCAACTCGTTACCAGTCGGGGGGATGATCACTCGCATTGCTTGCGGCAACACGATGCGCCGCATGATGCGGCCGTACCGCATGCCCAGTGATTGCGCCGCCTCGGTCTGCCCTGGGTCAATCGCCTCCAGGCCCGCCCGCACAATCTCCGACATATAGGCGCCCTCGTTCAACCCCAGGGCGAGCAGGGCAATCTGAAACTCATTCAAGCTCTGCAAGGCCGGGATGATTTGTGGGAGGCCGGTGTACCACATGATCAATTGGACGAATACCGGGGTGCCGCGAAACAGCCAGATATACAGTTCCACGACCAGGCGCAGGGGAATGATCCGTGATTGCTTGCCGAGCGCGCAGAGGATGCCGAGTACGATGCCGGAGAATTGGGCCAGAACGGTGAGGGCAAGGGTGATCTCGGCGCCCTGGATCAGTGAACCATTGAAGATGTATTCACGAACTATCGACCAGTCGAAGTTAACCGAACCGAGAATCACCGCTCTATTCTATCTCTCACTTCGCCGTGCCGGGCACTTCGCCGCGTCGGGGTCCGGCTCCCGGTGGCCGGACCCCGACCCGTGCGCTGGTTCCTACTTTAGCGCGCCTTGCGAGAGATTGTACTTCTTCAGAATGGCGCGATACTGACCGTCCTTCATGAGAAGGCCGAGCGCCTTGCTTACCGCTGTCTGCAGGGGCTTGTCTGACTTGCGAATGGCGATGCCGTAGGTTTGCGTACCAAACTGCTTGCCGGCGATTTGCAACTGGCTGGGCCGCTTCTGGACATAGAAGGCGGCAACCGGGTAGTCGGTGAGGTATGCCTGGACTCGGCCCAATTCAAGCTGCTGCAGCGCATCGCTGTCCTGCTTGTAATACTTCACCGAGATCAGCGTCTTGCCCGCTTTCTTCAGCTTGGCGTTCTCGGCGTTGAGGGCGTCCGATTCGGTGGTAGCAGCCTGTACGCCTGCGGTGAGTCCCGACAAATCGGCAATGCTCTGGACGTGCTTGGGATTGCCCTTGGCCACGACGATGCTCTGGCCGGCCAGAAAATAGGGCACGAAGATCAGCGTCTTTTTCCGGCCTGCCGTAATGCCCATGGACGACATAATCATGTCGAAGCGATTGGCCGCCAGGGCAGGGATGATCGTGTCGAAATTGGGAATGTTGACCCAGGTGGTTTTCAGTCCCATCTTGGCGGCGATGGCGGTGCCCAAATCGATGTCGGCGCCGGTCGGGACGTTCAGGTTCGCGCCGGTGTAGCTCTCCATCGGCGGGTAGGGGATGTTGGTGCCGATAGTCAAGGTGCCGGGGGTCTTGAGGCCGGGCGGCGCGGTCACCGGGGCGGCGCCGTTCGCCGCACCCGCGAAGGGAAGCAGCGTTGCCAGGGCCAGGGCGGCAATGATCATACGTGTACGCTTCATCATGCTCCTCACTAATGCCTATAAATGGGTGGAGGAAAAGATACCGTGGACGAGTAATCTGGTCGGCTGAGTATTGCCGATCGCACCTCCTTGAAGTCCGTGCCTTGCCGCTTTACGTAAGTCGAGAGTACGGCCTTGTTCCTAAATATGGAGCGAATGCGCACGGCTTGGCAAGGCGGTCGATACGATAGTCACACTTCCAGTACCTCCGGCAGGAGGTCGCCGTGGCGCTCTGCCTGCGTATAGAGCCTGTGATACAGCCCTTCGGCGGCAAGTAGAGAGCGATGAGTACCCGACTCCACGATCCGTCCCTCGTCCAGCACGACGATCAGATCCGCCCGCTGGATGGTGGAGAGACGGTGCGCGATCACCAGGGTGGTGCGGCCCGCCATCAGATGCTCGAGCGCCTCCTGCACCAGGCGCTCCGATTCGTTGTCCAGCGAGGATGTCGCCTCGTCCAGAATCAGAATGCGCGGGTCGCGCAGAATAGCGCGCGCGATGGCGATGCGCTGGCGCTGTCCGCCGGAGAGCTTGACCCCTCGTTCGCCGACCAGCGAACCGTAGCCCTCGGGCAGCTTGAGAATGAACTGGTGAGCATTGGCGGCCTCGGCGGCGGCGATGATCTCCGCCTCCGATGCATCCAGGCGGCCATAGGCGATGTTCTCGCGCACCGTAATGCCGAACAGCACCGGCTCTTGAGGCACCAGGGCGATTTGCCCGCGTAGGCTTTCCAGGGTGCCCTGGCGAATATCGGCGCCGTCAATCAGGATGCGCCCGCTACCTGGCTCATAGAAGCGAGGAATCAGCGAGGCGATCGTCGTCTTGCCCGCCCCGCTCGGTCCGACGAGCGCCGTCATCCGGCCCGCGTCGACCTTGAAGCTTACGCCGCGCAGTACCTCGCGCTCGGGGATATAACTGAAGCGTACGTCATCGAGCGCCAGCGATTGGCGGAGGAGCGGCAGTGGTCGTGCCTCGGGGCGATCGGCGATACCGGGTTTGGTATCCAGTACCTCGAACACTCGTCCGGCGGCGCCCATGGCCTCCTGGGTCTGTCCATACAGATTGGTCAAGGTGCCCAGGGGGCCCGCGATCAGGAAAATGTAGAACAGAAATGAGATCAGGCCGCCGGGCGTAAGGTGCCCCGCCAACACCTCGCGCCCCCCGAACCACAGGACGATGGTGATGGAGCCGAAGGTGAGGAAGGTGATCAGGGTGACCATGCCGGCGCGTAGCCGGATCCGGCCAAGGGTGAGCGTGAAGACTCGCTCGACCAAGCCGCCGTAGCGGGCAATCTCGTGCGGCTCACGGGTGAAAGCCTGCACGACCCTGACATTGGCCAGCGCCTCCTCCAGCACGGTAGTGGCGCTGCCAAGCTCTTCCTGTACCCTGCGGGCCACACGGGTGAGTTGGCGTCCGAACAGGGCGGCGCTGAAGGCGATCAGCGGCGTCACTACCAGCATGAGCAGAGAGAGCCGCCAGTCGAGATAGAAGATGATCGCCACGCTACCCACCAGGGTGACCAGTTGCTGGAGCAGGCTGAGCAGATTGCCGCTGACCACGTTTTGCACCGCGTTCACGTCATTGGTGACGCGGGACATCAACTCCCCGGTGCGGTGGTCGGCATAAAAGGACTGGGAGAGCGATTGCAGATGGGCGAACAATGTACGCCGCAAATCGGCGATGATCCGTTCGCCTACCCAACCGCTCAGATAATTCTGGGTGAAGTTGAAGCCGGCCTGAAGCAGAAAGACGGCAAAGAGGCTGAGCGTAATCAGGTTCAGGGCACGCTCGTCGTGCCGTACGAAAACGCTGTCCACCAGATTGCGCACGATCCAGGGAAAGACCAGACTCATCGAGCTGGAGACGCACAGGCTGATCGCGGCCAGAATCAGCCGTCGTGCGTAGGGCCTCGTGTAGCCCAGGAGACGGCGGAAGGACCGGACATCGCCCCGCCCCAGCTTATGGCGCGGTCCTGGCGGCCCCATGCCGCCGCGCCCGCCGCCGCGATGCATCATGTAGAAACGGCTACGGTCCCATGGTCCGGTTTCGAGGAAACCGGACCATGGGACCGTAGCTCCATTACCACCAGGGGTGGCCCGCGGTCGAGCTTAGCGGCCCAGCAGGCCCCCACCGCCACCGCCCAGGCGGCGGCGGCTCATGCCCTTCACATCGGTGGTGGCGCCGCCCACGAATCCTCCGGCCAGGACGAGCACGCCGATCACGAGGAACAGGATATGCGCCGAGGCAAGGACAGTGACCGCGCCCAGGCCAACCAGAGCCGCGCCGTCAAGCGCGGCGGGTGCTCGTCGCATACGACCGGCCACGAAGCCGATTGCCACTAGAGCCACCAAGAAAAGAAATACGATCATCGCTGTTTACCTCCATGCCGGCCCGCTGGGGTCACGCCATTTCCACAACATCCTTTATAGAGACGCGCGCCTTGTGTCTATGTAGTGTGCCACGTTTCGTGCCATCCTGTCGCGCCCTACGGGGCCAAAATGTGATCCTCGGGAAAAAATGGGCTCCATGCGTCGAGGGGCCCCCTTCCATGGTATCCTCTGTGGCGACCCTTGTAATCACTGTACTTATCGTCCGCCGAAACGGGAGTCACGATGTTTGCCCTGCTCGCGTCCCTTACGATCAGTCTCGATCCGGTCCTGGTAAAGGTCGGATCCTTCTCCTTACGATGGTACGGCCTCATGTACGTGGTGGGGATCGCCGTCGGCCTCCTGGTGCTGCGGCCCTATGCCCAACGCCGCGATGTGACCAGCGACCAGATGTGGAATATCTTTTGGGGCACGGCGATCGCCGCCCTGGTCGGTGGTCGGCTGTACTATGTCCTCCAATCCGACCCCGGATCCTACATTCACCATCCCGGCGATCTGTTTGCCTTCTGGCAGGGCGGAATGGCGTTCTACGGCGCCATCTTCCTCGGCGTGCCCGTGCTGTTGCTCCTCGCCTATCAACAGCGCGTGCCGCTTGGCGTAGCTCTGGACTGCGTGGCGATTTTCGCGCCGCTGGCCCAGGCGGTGGGCCGGATCGGCAATATCATCAACGGCGACATTGTCGGCTATTCGAGTAACCTGCCCTGGGCCACCACCTATACCAATCCCAACAGCTTCGCACCGCTCAACGTCGCCGTGCAGCCGGCGGCGGCCTACGAACTGCTGTTCGGGGTGGCGCTCTTCGCCGTGCTCTGGCCGCTCCGCTTCCGTCTCCAACCCGCCGGTATGCTGTTCGTGCTCTATTTAAGCCTCTACAGCGTGGGTCAGTTCTTTCTGTTCATCCTCCGCGACAATGAAATCGTGCTCTTCCACCTCAAGCAGGCGCAGGTAACCTCGATATTCGTCCAGGTCGGCGTCGTCATTCTGGCCTGGTTGATCGGGCAGTTTGCCTGGTGGTTCGACCCGGCCTTCGCCGGCACGGACGAGGACGAAGACGAGGAGGATTACGAAGGCGATGCGGGGGATGCCTTGATCGGCGAACCTTCGCTCCAAGCGGAAGATGCCGGGCCGGGCGAAGTACTCGCCGCCGATCTTTCCACCTATGGGCAGGCCTCCAATAGCCAATAGTCCTCCTTGTGAGAGGCGCGTGGACGGTCCATACTAGCATCACTGGATCGTATGCGAGCGGGGGACAGCCCGGAAGGGACGGTGAATGGCCGCGCGGGACTCACACCTGCGGGACCGCACGGCGGATGCGCCGGCTCAGCACTCTCATACCCATGAAAAGGTTTCACTGGTCGTCGATCGCCCCTCGGGGCCGGGCGGATCGCTCCTCATCCTGCCCTTCGCCTCCCCTCCGGGCGAGGAGGTGTATGGACGCCAAATTGCCCAGGTGCTCCAACATCGATTGCGCGCCATACCCCATCTAGTGGTCGGCCACGGGCAGTTGATCGCGGCGGCCGGCAATAGGCGGCGCTACGTTCCCCTGCATCACGCTCTTGAACTCGACCAGGTGCGTACCTGCGGTGCGGGCTGGGGTGCCGCCGTGGTGGTCTACGGCGCCTTTACCCTGGAGCCTACCTTGCGCTGGAGCGTGATTTTGCGCGAGATGAGCAGCGACCAGGTACTCTTTGACGATACTTTGGTTGGGGAGCCCGAGGACTTGCTCGATATATGCGGCGATGTAGCGCTGGCTCTGGCAACCGCCTTGGGGCTCGGGGTGGACGAAGCGGCCCAGGAACAGATCGGCCGCCGTGAGACCGACGATCGGGAAGCACTGCTCGCCTATTTGCGTGCGCTTGACCGGCATCCCCTTCATGGAGTAGAGCCTGACGCCGCGCCGTTCTATGCGGATCTTTTGCGTGTGTTGGCCATGGATCCCACGTTCCAACTGCCGTTGGACCTGCTGGTGAGCGGCGCCGCGAGCAGGGAGGACGGCAGCGTGCCGGACGAGTTCCTCGCCGCCCTGCGTGACCTGGGCGACCAGGGCATGGTGGGGGGCGGCCTGGTCGCCCAGGCCCTTGATGACCAGGAATGTCTCACGCAGGCGGAGGCGGTGGCCGCGGCCGTGTTGGCGCACGATCCCAGGCAACTCACGGCGCTGGCGGTCACCATGCGGCTCGCCTACCAGGTTCGCGATCTGCCGCGCGCTCGCCTTCTCGTCCAGACCGTGCTGGATCGGGATGGGGAACATCCTGCCGCGCACGAGGTGTTGGGCAACCTGCTGGCCGGGGCGGATCGTTTTCCGGGGGCCGCCATTCATTGGGAGATCGCTCTGGCGCAACAGCCGCGTCGGCTCAAGGTATTGATGAGGCTCGGCTCGTATCTCGTGTCGGCGGGCGAGTACGAGCGCGCCTACGATCTGCTCTCCGAGGCGTTCACTCTGGGTATGGCGAGTCCGGACGCGCTCTATAAGCTTGGCGTTGCCGCGTACCGCCTGGGCAGGGCGAGCGAGGCTATCCCGCCCCTGCATCGTGCCCTCCAACGGGAGCCGGAACGTGCTCACCTTCATGCCCTGCTCGCCCGCTGCTATCTGCGCGTCGAGCGGCCCGATCTGGCGGAGATGCATGATACGCGCGCCCTGCATTTCGCTCCCACCTATTGGCCCTCCGCCCTCGCCCTTGGCCATAGCGCGTTGAACCGAGGCCAGATCGCCGAGGCGCTCGCTGCCTACACCGCCGTGGTGCGCGCCCGACCCGACCTACCCGAGGCTCTCTATGGCTGGGGAATCGCGCTCGTGGCGCGAAATCTGATCGCGGAAGGGATGGAGGCACTGACCAGGGCGCGCGAACTCCAGCCGGATAGCGTACACGTACTCTGCGCTCTAGCCATGGCGCAACTCAAACACGGCGAAACGTTAGCAGCCCGCCAAACGGTGGCGGAGGCGGAGAGGCTAGACTCCGGCAGCGCGGATGTGCAATACTGTTTACACGAATTGGCAGGTGCGTAAGGAACACGGAGCGGCGCTATAGTGGCCGCTAGGGTATGATCACGACAGGAGTTAGTCGCCCAGGTCGCGCGCGTCAGGCTACGGTTTGGGATAGCGCGCCATAGGATGCATACTGGACGTAGCAAACCCAGGCGATGTGAAGGGGCGTACAGAGGTGTCTTTGACTGACCAACTCGATTTCGACCGCGAAGGCTGTGATCCGGTATCCGCCAACGGCGCCGCCGCTACGGTGATTCGCCAATTGGCCGCGCAACTGGAGCACGCCGGTTTCCAGGCAAGATTAATTCGTGGCCGCGACGTCGACGCGGCCGAGCGCGCCCGTAGGCTCGATTTCGCGCTCGTACACCTGGCCAGTGTCCTGTCGGAGATGGAGGTGCTGGGGCTGGTGAACGCCCTTCGCCACGCCGCGACCGCGGCCGAGGATGTACATGTATGCCGGTTCTGCGGCGCCCCTATCGAACCCTGGTCCATGCTGACCAGCACGGCGGGCGACGAGGATATCGATTGCTTTCCCCTGATCCAGCATTCCTGGGATCAATACGGGGTGACCCTGTGCAAGAATTGCCATATGTCCATACGGCAGGCACAATGGCAAGCCGGGGCGCAAATGTAAGGATCAAGTCTCTTGATCTAGACCAAAGATGGAGAGTTGAAAGGCGCCTGTTCCAGTTCCTTTCGCGCCCGTCACGGTATATGCTACGCCGGTTCGATGTGAGTGTTGCGTTACATCGCCTCGCGCCATCAAGCGCATGAGCGCCCGATCGAGGACCCCTTCTTCAATGGCCAGGGCGTGGAGCAGCGCTCCCTTCCCGGCCGGTTTTCGCCTCCCGTTCAGATAGCGCAGCACCATCTCTTCCAGGTCGTTGGGCGGCGCGCCCTCCTCGTTCAGGCCCGAAGACGAGATGGTTGGTTCCGCTGCGACCGCTCCACGCCGGGCCGGCAAGGCCGCCACGAGATCGGCGCCCAACGGTTCGGACAGTACGCGCGCTCCCTCGGCCAACAGCGTCGCCGCCGTTGCCTCGTCGCGTGGGCGGATGAACACCGGGCGGCCCAGGCCAAGGGCCAGGCGAGCGCAGCGATCCGCCGTGGCCGGTCGCCCGCCTTGCACCAGCACCAGCCGATCGGCCAGGCCCGCCAGCACGGCACCGCCCAGTTCTTCCCGTCCGGGTTCCCACGGGGCCTCGGGCTGGGCGTGGCTGAGCAGGAGGAATCGTCCCTCGCGGATCGCTTGCCGCCATGGCTGGAGGTTGGGCAGCGCTCGCGCGATCCCGTAGTGCGAGAGACCTATGGCCGTGCCGCCGGGCTCGGCCAGGGCCGCGCGTAGCACCGCTCGCTCGATTGGGGTTGCCACGCCGGTCAACACGCTATGTCCTTCGCCTGCCGCGGCGCGCGCCAGGTCGCTCGCCTCGCCCACCGCGTCATCCGGCGCCTCGCGTTCGCCCACGATGGCGATCGGCCCACGCGAGAGCGGATCGCGAGCGCCGGCCAACCACAGGGCGCGCGGCGCCTCGTCGCCCAGCGCATCGCGCAGCGCCGAGGGATAGGCGCGCTCACCAACCGTGACCAGGGAAATGCCCTCGCCGGTCAGGCGCTGGATCAGCGTTCGGGCGCGCGGAAGTCCGGCGCGTAGAGCGAGGAGAGGAGCCAGGGCGTCTTCCGGGATCGCCAGGGCCTCGGCCAGGGCGGCGGGTTCCCACTCAAAGAGGTCACGGATCTGGAGAGCGCCCCGGCGCCGCCACACGGCGCTCACCGACGCGGGGAGCGCGTGGGCGGGGAGGTCGGTGAGCAAGGCCACGAATGGCGCGTCGGGATGCATGGCGCTCCGAAGGATGCTGCCTCCGCCCTCCGCTCACCCGATGAGGCGCGGGCGGCAGGCGGAAGCCGGTGCGAACCCTAATACAAGAACATCGGTTTATTGACCAAATGGGTAACTTTGGGGCGATACGTCTCCGTATCGTACAACTGGGCCACATCCACCCGACGTACCCCGGTGCCGATCAAGTCGAGCGGCACGGTAGTATAGACGCCCTCACGCAAGGCCACCATCTGCCCGGTATCCTTGCGCAGGGCCATGTCGGCGGCCAGGTTGGCATAGCTGATCGCCACCATACGATCGAGCGCGTCGGGCGGACCGGAGCGCATCAGGTAGCCGAGCTGCTGATGCACGATTTCCTCGCCGGTAAGCGCCTTGATCGCCTCACCGGTCGCCTGCCCAATCCCGCCCAGCTTCCGGTGACCGTAGGCATCCTCGGGTCCGGTCTCGTAAATGTCGCCGCCCAGCATGGTGGCGCCCTCGGAAACGGCGATAATAGCATAGTTACTGGGATTACGCCGCTTGTCCTCCATCACCAGGGCGGCCAGCCGTTCGGGGTCGAACGGCACTTCGGGAATCGCCGTGCGATCTACGTCGCCCAGGTAGCCGGCAATCAGCGCCGTTTCACCCGAGTTACGCCCAAAAAGCTCCACCACGGCGATCCGCTCGTGCGATCCGGTGGGAGTGCGCAAATCGTTCACAAAGGCGATACTGCGGCTCACAGCCGTGGAAAAGCCGATGCAATAGTCGGTGCCGAATACGTCGTTATCCATCGTCTTCGGGATGCCCACCACGGGGAAGTTTTCCTGATGCAGACGCAGGGCATAACTGAGCGTGTCGTCGCCGCCGATAGCCAGGAGACAGCCGATTTCCAGATGGTCCAGCACGCGCAGCACGTGATCCGTGCAGTCGGCGATTCCCTTGGGCGAAAAGGCGTACTTGCCGCGCAGGAAATCGGGTAGGCGATTCTCGGGCACCTTACTCGGGTTCGTGCGCGAGCTATGGAGGAAGGTGCCGCCGAAGCGGTCGATCGTGCGTACATCCTGGGGCATCAAAGGACGCATCCACTCGGTTTGAGGCTCGCGCTTGTCGGGGTTATAGTTGAGCAATCCGGCCCAACCGCGGCGGATACCAATCATCTCGACCCCGGCGCCGGTGATCCGGTTCACCGCTGCCTTGATCGCGGGGTTCAGACCGGGGACATCGCCTCCTCCGGTCAGGATAGCCATCTTCATGCTCATTTACTCCTTATCATGCGCTCTGAACATCGTACTCGGCGCCGCCCCAGCCGGGAGGGACACCCGCGCTCCATGCCCCTACGGATCATGGCGCGTCCGGCGAATGACGGCAACCGCGCCCGAGAGTGATGCTAGGCGGGCGGGTCCAAGCGGGCCGCCGCGGCGACGGCTTGCGCGGTAGGGGGAATGGCGGGCATCCTTTCCACCATGCTCAAGGCGTAATCGGGGTCCTTGAGGCCATTTCCGGTCAGGATGCAGACCGCGGTAGCATCACGATCCAATTCGCCCGTCGTCGCCAACTTGAGGAGGCCCGCCACGCTTGCCGCCGAGGCGGGCTCGACGAAGACCCCTTCGCCGCTTGCCAGGAAACGATATGCGGCGCTGATTTCCTCCTCGCTCACCGCCGCGAAGCGCCCATGCGATTCCGCGCGCGCCGCCATCGCTCCGGCGCGGCTGGCCGGGTCGCCAATGCGGATCGCGGTGGCGGCGGTACTGGGCTGGACCACTACCTCATCGCGCACCAATGCCGCCGCGCCCTCGGCCTGGAAGCCCATCATGCGCGGCAGATCGGGAATGCGTCCCAACTCATGGTAACGGCGGAATCCCTTCCAATAGGCGGTGATATTCCCGGCGTTGCCCATCGGGATGCACAAATAGTCAGGGGCGGCGCCCAACTCGTCACAAATCTCCCAGGCGCCCGTTTGCTGCCCTTCAATGCGGAAAGGATTGACCGAGTTTACCAGCGTCGCGGCGCCCGTGGCGGCCAGTTCGCGCACGATGGCCAGGGCCATATCGAAGTTGCCTTCGATCGCCACGGCCTGAGCGCCGTAGGCGAAGGCCTGGGCCAGCTTTCCCGCCGCCACGTAGCCCGCCGGCACCACCACCAGAGCGCGCAATCCGGCCCGCGCCGCATAGGCGGCGGCGGAGGCGCTGGTGTTGCCGGTGGAGGCGCAGATGACGGCCTGTGCCCCGGCCTCGGCTGCCTTGGCCACCGCGAGCACCATGCCTCGGTCCTTAAACGAGCCGGTGGGGTTGCAGCCCTCCAACTTCAGGTAAACCCGGTGAAGGCCCGTTTCCCGTTCAAGAGCGTGCCCTCGAATCAAGGGAGTATTTCCCTCGCCGAGACAGAGGAGCGGCGTACCGCCGTGGACGGGCAGCAAGTCGCGATAGGTCCGCAGCAGCCCATGACGGGCCGACGGGTCGAGTATCCCTGAGATCACCCATCCATCCTTTCCGGCGCACGGCCCTTGCCGCGGCCCCACGCTGCATTCTACCGCGAATTGCGCAGGCGCACTCACCACCCCGTCGAGAAAGGGTGTGCCTCGCATTTATGGGCGAGCGCCCCAGTTAGGAGCGCGGGTCTCCAGGCCCGCCGGGTTCGGCGGCGGACCGTTCTCCGGGGACGAGCGAGACGCTCGCGCTCCCAGTGCCCATCTGTCGGGTCCGCGAAGCCGGTCGGGAGCATTTCCACCAATGTGAGGCGCACTCGTCGAGAAACCCTGAACCAGGGGCACCGTGTGCCCGCCGCATCCAGCTCAACCAGCGATTACAACTGCCCGGCGGAGAGCGTATAGGTAGTGACTTTGAAGCTGGCGCATTGCGCCGTTTGCAGATAGCCGATCCGCCCTCGCGGGTAGCGGGCACGCACCAGGGGCAGGAAGCCGGTCGCGCCGGTTTGGTCCGGGATGAAATAGGTAAGGTCCGTCTGGTCACTGCCCAGGCGGGGCGGCCAGAACCGCGCCCCGCTCGGCGAAGCGTTCGGCGCGGGATCGAAGAGCATCCGCCAGCCGGCGGGGTTCCGTGGGTCTCCGCCGGTGGGAGTGTATTCGGGGGGGGAGGGTACGCGGTACAGCCAGGGCCAGAGCCATTCCTGGAAGGATGCCGATACCACGAAGGCGGCGTGGCCGCGCCCCATCTTGTTGATGCTCTCGGCTATGACCAGTCCTTCGACGCTTGAGGCGGAGAGCAACTCAGTGCCTGCCGTCAGCGAAGCACAGTCGGAAAGGCGGGAGTTGATGGTATGGACGTTCAGCACGCCGCTTAGCACATTCAGCGCAACCAATCCCGTCACGGTCCAGCGGCGCGATGCGGAACCGCGCACCACGCCCCCAAAGACCCGATTGAGTAATACGGCCACCGCGAGGAAGATCGCCGGAACGGCGCTGTTGAGCCGGTAGGTATCGATCCAGTACGGTTGAATGGCGGCGGCGACGCCCAGGGAAATGACGATGGAGCTTAGAATAATCAAGTTCTCCGGTCGCCGGAATCGCGGCAAGGCGTAGGCAACGCCAAGCAGGACCAGGCAGGCCGTGGCGACGTCCAACAAGCCTCCGGAGGGCACGGCAACGACCTGGTAGCCGAAGATACGCGGCGTCGCGAGCA
>JAICHN010000094.1 GCA_025924845.1 Chloroflexota bacterium
GACGCCGCCGGAGGGCCGCCTGCCCATCAAGACCTTCCTCGAGCCGTTCGACGAGTATCACATTCGCGAGGCGATGCTGCGCGAAATGGATCGCGGCGGTCAGATCTACTTCGTACATAACAGGGTGCAAACGATCGAGGCCGTAGCGGAGCGGCTACGAAGGCTGGTCCCGCAGGCTCGGCTCCAGATCGCGCATGGGCAGATGCCGGAGGCTGACCTGGAGCGCGTTATGTTTGCCTTCGCGGACCAACAATATGACGTCCTGATCTGTAGCACGATTATTGAGAACGGCCTTGACATCCCGAACGTCAACACGATGATAGTCTATGACGCGCCGCAATTTGGGTTGTCGCAACTTTACCAACTTCGCGGCCGCATCGGCCGGAGCAACCGCAGGGGTTATGCGTACCTGTTGTACAACCCAAATGTGCGGATTAGCCGAACCGCGGAGCGTCGCCTGAAAGCTATTTTCGAATCGACTGAGCTGGGAGCGGGCTTCCAAATCGCCATGAAAGACCTGGAGATCCGTGGCGCGGGCAACGTGTTGGGAAGTTCACAGCACGGCCACATGACAGCGGTGGGCTTCCAGCTCTATGCGTCGATGCTCGCGGAGGCAATCGAGCGCCAGCGACGCGGCGGCGAGGGCATGCCCGCCGAGACACCGCAACCAGTGATCAGCATCCAGGTAGACGCCTTCATTCCTGATGACTATGTGGAAGACGGCAATCAGCGGCTCCGACTCTATCAGCGTCTCGCCTCCGTTAAAAGCATCGGTGAAGTGACAGACATGGAAACTGAATTACGTGACCGTTTCGGGCCGGTTCCCGAAGCAGTCGCCGCGATGCTGACTACGGTGCGCATCCGGCTGAAGGCGGCGCAATTGGGGATTCAGGACATTAAACTTGACCCAACTAGTCTGGTGATTCGGGGCGCGGCCACGACCCTTTACGACCGGCAGGACCTTTACGCCCGACATGGGATGGCGGCGCGTATCGACCGGAGAATACTGCGCTTGCCGGCCTCCCGCGTCGGCGACGAGCCGCTCAAGGTGGTCGAGCACATCCTGGACCGAGGACTGGCCCTCAATGCTCCCCTCGCCGCGATAGGCTCGTCATGAATCAAGAGTTCGGCCACGAGCCGTTGGTTGGCGGAGAGGACTCGCCGGCTCAACGAGTGATCGGGGTCAAGCCGTCGTTGATGGCCCCACGATGAGTACGGATGGGCTCGATTTGGCCTGTGGGGCGTTCCTGGCTGAACTGCACGCCCGACAAGGAGTGCGGTCGAACAGTGCGAGAGCACGAGCGGCCGATCTGCACGCCCTCACATCCTGGGCGAGGACGCGTGGGATCACCGAGCCGGCTGGGTTGAATCGGGCTGCCTTACGGGCCTGGCTGGCCCATCTGCATGGAGAGGGCTACGCCCGGACGTCCATGGCGCGCATGCTCTCCAGCGCGCGAAGCCTCTTACGCCATATCGAGCGAAGCGGCAGCACCGTGGACGCCGCGGCGTTGCGGCTGCGGGCAGGCCGCGAACCAAGCAGTCTTCCCGGCGTGCTGACCGAACAGCAGGCGGACCGGCTGCTGGAGGCGGGCCCACTCAAGGTTGGTAGGCTGGAGCGGCTGCTGGCGCTCCGCGATCAGGCGGCGCTGGAGCTGCTGTACGGCGCGGGGATTCGAGCCGCTGAGCTGACGGCGCTCCGTTTGAGCGACGTTGATCTGGCAAACTTGCAGGCAATCGTTTTGGGCAAGGGCGATAAGGAACGGCGCGTGCTGTTCGGCGAACCGGCGGCAACGGCGCTGCGTGCTTACCTTGCCGACGGGCGGCCACCGCTGGTGGTCGGGCGAAAGACACATGAAATGTTACTGGTGAACTGGCAGGGCGGGCCGTTGAGCGTACGTTCGGTCGGCCTGATTGTAGAGCGTCGGGCTCGCGCCGTGGGGCTTCGCGACACTGCGCATCCTCATACGCTCCGGCACTCCTTTGCCACGCACTTGCTGAACGGAGGGGCCGATCTGCGGACTGTCCAGCAGCTATTGGGTCACGTTGGCCTGGCCACCACGCAGCGCTATCTACATGTCGCGGACCCTAAACTGAGGGATGTCTATCAGCGGTGCCATCCGCGGGCATGATCTTTGGCCGAATGGAAAATCGCGTGTTATGTTTAGTATGAAGTAGACGCGTGGGTGGGGCGCAACTGAGGAAGGCACCATGGAACGAATACGGAGCACGACCATTGTGGCGGTCATGCGTGACGGCCAGGTGGCGATGGCTGGGGACGGCCAGGTGACGCAGGGCGAGGTAGTAATGAAGCATACGGCGCGTAAAATCCGCCGCATGTACAATAATCGTATTCTGGTCGGATTTGCCGGGTCGGCCGCCGACGGTATCACACTGCTGGAGCGGTTGGAAACTCAACTCGAGCAAAACGGGGGCCAGTTGCGGAAAGCGGCGGTTAGTTTAGCCAAGGACTGGCGAACCGACAAGTATTTGCGGCGCTTGGAGGCGGAGGTTGTAGCCGCGGCGGAGGACGTTCTGCTTGTCGTATCAGGGAACGGCGACGTAATCCAGCCCGACGAAGGGCTGATCGCCATCGGCTCGGGAGGGACCTATGCCTTCGCGGCGGCCAAGGCGCTTTTGCACCATTCTACCCTGGATGCCAGGGCCATCGTAGAGGCAGCTATGTCTATTGCCTCATCGCTATGCATCTACACCAACGACCACATTATTATAGAAACGATTCCCGAACAGCCGTCATCGGCGTAGGTGTGCTTCCGAGGGTACCGGCAAGCACATATGGCACCGTTGAGCGTATTTGAGAAGGTACTACCAATGGACGAGAAGAAGCTCGAGTCGTTGACGCCCAGGCAGGCGGTTATGGAACTCGATAAGTATATCGTGGGCCAGCCGAGAGCCAAGCGTGCGCTTGCGGTCGCGCTGCGCAATCGATACCGGCGCCAACTCGTCCCCAAGGAATTCCGTGACGAGATCACGCCCAAAAATATCCTGATGATCGGCCCGACCGGCGTCGGGAAGACCGAGCTTGCCCGCCGCATGGCGAAGTTGGCCGAAGTTCCTTTCATCAAAGTCGAAGCGACCAAGTTTACCGAGGTCGGTTATGTCGGACGCGACGTGGAATCCATTGTTCGCGACCTGATCGATACCGCCGTCAATATGGTGCAGGAAGCTCGACAAGAGGAAGTGAAATCACAGGCCGAGGGTCTGGCTACCGAGAAGCTGATCACCTATCTGGTCACCTCACTCGATGCGTCGTCCGCCGCCGCCGCGGCGGAAGCGCCGGCACCCGAGGGGGAGCGCCGTGAAGGACGGCCGGCGGCCGAAGCGAAGAAGTCCGCCGGAGAGCAGGCGAAGTTGAGGCGGCGTCGCAAGGCGGTGGCCAAGATGCTGGCCGATCAAAAGTTGGAGGAGCATATCGTCGAGATTGAACTGGATCCGGACGAGGGTGGCTGGCCCGCCATGGAGTTCAGTGCCGGGATGAGCACCGATGATATGAGCGAAGCGTTCCAGGATTTCGTGACCCATATGCACAGCCAGCGCAAGCGGTCGCGGCAATTACCGGTTCGCGAGGCGCGGCGCGTCCTGATCCAGGAGGAGGCCAACAAGCTGATCGACTGGGACCAGGTAGTAGACGCGGCGATTGAAAAGGTCGAACAGGGCGCGATCGTCTTCATTGATGAGATTGACAAGATTGTCAGCCGGGGCAATGAGATAGGGCCTGATGTGTCGGGTGAAGGGGTCCAGCGCGACTTGCTGCCGATCGTCGAAGGCTCCTCGGTCAGCACGCGCTACGGACCGGTGAAAACCGATCATATCCTCTTTGTCGGCGCGGGCGCCTTTGGCCGCGTCAAGCCTTCGGACCTCATTCCGGAATTGCAGGGACGCTTCCCGATCCGCGTCGAGTTGGATCCCCTCACCTATGAGGATTTCGTGACCATTCTCACTCAACCGAACAACGCGCTCACCAAGCAGTATCAAGCTCTGCTCAAGATGGAGAATGTCGAGCTTGAGTTCACGGAGGATGGTCTCAAGGAGATGGCTCGCGTGGCCTGGGAGATGAACGAGCGAATGGAAAACATTGGCGCTCGTCGCCTCCACACCGTGGTCGAAAAGGTGCTGGAAGACCTGAACTTCTCGGCCAACGAGCGGTCGGGCGAGACGGTAAAGATTGACCAGGGCTACGTGCTTCAGGAGTTGGCGGCGATCACCGCGAACCCGGACCTGGGCAGGTACATCTTGTAAGAGAATTCGCGCTGTGCGTGTTCACAGCGGTGTTTGCGCGCCGCTACCGAACCGTGCTACCCTCTGTACTTGGCTCTAAAATACACACGCCGGCTGACTGTGCCCAGGTTGCCCTCCGAGGGTAGGGGTTCGGAAAGAGGTCGGCGGAGGAAAAAAACCGATCAGGAGGAATACAGGCATGGCAGTGGCAAGTATGCGCCAACTTCTTGAGTCCGGCGTCCATTTCGGTCATCAGACCCGACGCTGGAATCCCAAGATGCGCGAGTTTATCTTTACCGAACGGAACGGCATCCACATCCTCGACTTGCAACAGACGGTAAATCGCCTGCAGACGGCGTACGAGTATGCCCGCGAGTTAGCCGAGAACGGGAAGACCATCCTCTTCGTGGGCACGAAGAAGCAAGCTCAGGAAGCGGTGGCCGAGGAAGCCGCTCGATGCGGCATGTTCTACGTCAACCAACGATGGCTGGGCGGCATGTTGACCAACTTCAGTACCATCCAGCAACGGCTGCGCCGCCTGGTGGAGTTGGAGAACTTGACGGCCGGCGGTGACATTGGTCGGCGTACCAAGCGCGAGATGCTCCACATTCAGGACGAGATCACCAAGTTGAATCGCATTCTCGGCGGCGTGAAGAAGATGAATCGTCTGCCGGACGCGCTGTTTATTGTTGATACTCATAAGGAGCGTCTGGCCATTCAGGAGGCGACGCGGCTTGAGATTCCGGTGATCGCCCTGCTGGACACGAATTCCGATCCCGACGAGGTGCAATATCCTATCCCGGCCAACGACGACGCGATTCGCGCGGTGCGCCTCTTGACCAGCATCATTGCCGACGCCATTATCGAGGGGAAGCAGGCCAGAGAATCGGCATTTGCCGATGTCGAGCCGGCCGCGTTTAGCGCCGAGGGAATGAGCTTCTCGCCCGATCCCAACGAGTATGATCAGCCGGCGCCCGTGCCTCCCGCCGCAGCGCCGGTTACCCCGGACGAAGCCGAGGTAACGCCGGCACCGCCCGTGGAGGCGCCGGTAGCGGCCGAGTAGGTGGACCAGCGAGGTTTTGAACGCAAGAAGTAGTCGCCGGATTCGTCGCGGCGGAGTGATTGAGACCACCTGCGCCCTTCAGGCGCAAGGGAGAGAACACATTCATGGAGATTAGTGCGCAACTCGTGAAGGAATTGCGTGAGCGCACCGGCGCCGGGATTATGGATTGCCGGAAGGCGCTCGTCGAGGCCGAGGGCAGCATTGCCAAGGCCGAGGCAGTGCTCAGGGAAAAGGGCATGCGTGGCCCCAAGGACCCTACCAGGGAAACGAATCAGGGGCTGGTCGAAGCCTATCGTCACGCCAATGGCCAGCTAGGCTCACTGGTCGAGTTACTCTGCGAGACGGATTTCGTGTCGCGCACCGAGGACTTTAGTGAGTTGGCACGGGAAATCGCCATCCACATTGCCGCGCTCAACCCGACCTACCTCGAACAGTCCGCCATCCCCGAGGAGGTGGTACAGCGGGAGCGCGCGACTATCGCCGACCAGTTGCGCCTGGCGGGTACCGCGGCGGAAAGCCTCGAGCAGGAGCTTGAGAGTCGCATGGCGCAGTGGGTGGAGGAGGTGGCGTTGCTGGATCAACCCTACGTGCGCGATCCAAAGACGACGATTCGGAAGCTCATTCTTGCCGTGGGCGCCAAGACCGGAGAAAATATCCGGGTCGGTCGATTCGCCCGCTTCAAGATAGGGGAGTAGCCGAACCTATGTATCGCCGTGTGCTGCTGAAACTGAGTGGTGAAGCGCTGGTTGGCCAGGCCGGCTACGGCATCGATCCGGCCGTGGTGCAGCACATCGCGGTGCAAGTAGCGCGGGTGCGCGAGTTGGAGGTCGAGGTCGCGATCGTGGTCGGCGGCGGGAACATATTCCGCGGCCTGGCGGCCAGCACCGCGGGCATGGATCGTGCCACCGCCGACTACATGGGCATGTTGGCTACCGTACTGAACGCTCTCGCGCTTAAGGATGCCCTCGATCGGAATCAGGTGGATTCCAGAGTGCAGACGGCGATCGGGATGAATTCGGTGGCTGAACCATTCATCAGGGGCAGGGCGATGCGCCATCTTGAGAAAGGTCGCGTGGTTATCCTTGCCGCGGGCACCGGCAATCCGTATTTCACCACCGATACCGCCGCCGCGCTACGAGCTATCGAACTCAAGTGTGAGGTCTTGCTCAAGGCGACGAGGGTGGACGGCATTTACACGGCCGACCCCGAGAAGGACGGTACGGCCCAGCGCTATCACCGCCTGGATTACCACACGGCGCTCGAGCGGGAGTTGCAGGTGATGGACAGTACAGCCTTTGCCCTCTGCAAGGAGAACGGCCTGCCGATTATAGTCTTCAATCTGGATGGACCGGGTAACATAGAACTCGCGGTTCGAGGCCAGGAAGTGGGGACTCTGGTCGCCGCCGGCCAACGTCCCGGTCTGGTCGATTAGCGGCACGCCGAAAAGCGGAGGAGCACGAAGATGACCCAAGAGTTGCTCGACGACGGCGAACGCCGCATGCGGAAAGCCATAGAAGCCCTGATTCACGACATGACGACAGTGCGCACCGGTCGTGCCTCACCGGCCTTGCTCGAGGGTGTTACCGTCGACTACTACGGGACGCCTACCCCGCTCAATCAGTTGGCATCGATCAACGCGGCGGATGCGCGGTCGTTGGTCATTACGCCTTACGATCGTTCGGCGGTCAACGAGGTTGATAAGGCAATTCGGAAGGCCGACCTCGGCTTCAATCCCACTAACGACGGCACAATGCTGCGGGTAGTCGTACCCCCCCTCACCGAGGACCGACGGCGCGAAATGGTCAAGGTGCTTCATAAGAAGCTGGAAGAGCACAAGATCGCCGTGCGGAACGTGCGCCGCGAGGTGCATGACCGGCTGAAGGCCCTCGAGAAAGATAAGAGCGCCACCGCCGACGAGGTGAGGCGGGCCGGTGAGCGCTTGCAAAAGCTCACCGACCGTAGTATCCAGGAGATGGACGACCTGGGTAGCGCCAAAGAGGCCGAAGTCCTCGCCGTTTGAGCGGCAAGTCGTAAGCTAGGATGAAGGCGCGAATTCTCAGCGCACTTGTCCTGGCGCCCGTCATGATCGCGCTGGTCCTCCTGGGGGGAGTGTGGTATTTGGCGGGAATCGCCGTCGCTTGCGCTATCGGCGTATGGGAGGCTTTCCCTCTGCTGGCGCGGGTGGGCGAGGCTCCCTGTGCCTCCTGGTGGCGATACGGCGCGGCCTGCGCGGGAGCCGGCATGCTGATTGGCGTGCAACTCGGATTCGATCATCCTCATGCCGTACAGGTCGTCTGGGCCGGCGCGCTTATGGTGGGCCTGTTGCTGTTGCTCACCGGCGGGCAACCGGCCAAGCATTTCATGCACTGGGCGGCGGCGGCTGCCTCGGTACTGTACGTCGCGGGCTTGGGCTCACACTTTCTGCTCCTTCGGGAGACACACCAGGGTTTGGCCTGGACAGTTCTGGCCTGCGCCGTCACCTGGAGCACGGATATTGGGGCCTTCTTTGTGGGGCGCCGTTGGGGCAAGACCGCGTTCTTTGCATCGATAAGCCCCAAGAAGACACGCGAGGGCGCGGCAGGCGGCCTCCTGGCCGGGACAGTAGCCGCGGTCGCGGCCGTCACGGCGGGCGGCTTAGATGTCCCCGCTATAGCGGCGCCGCTGATCGGACTCAGCGTGAGTGCGATTGCTCAAGCGGGCGACCTTGTGGAGTCGCTGCTCAAGCGCGAGGCGGGCGTCAAGGACTCCGGGACGATCATCCCCGGCCATGGCGGAGCGCTGGACCGCATTGACAGCCTGTTATTCGCGGTCACCCTGACTTTCTACTGGAGGCTGCTCTTCCCATGAAGCGCATTGTTATTCTCGGCAGCACGGGATCGATCGGGGAGCAGACCCTTGATGTGGTCCGCCGGTTCCCGGATCGCCTTGAAGTACTGGGCATCGCGGGTCGGCGGGTGGAGCGCCTGATCGAACAGGCAAAAGAGTTCGCGCCCCGCTATGCGGTCCTGGGCGAGGCTCCCTCGGTCCCACCCGTATTTCCCGCCGGCGTTTCCGTTGAGCAGGGCGCGGACGCCATGGAGCACCTGGCCGCGCATCCCGATGCGGACCTGGTGGTGGTGGCTACGGTGGGCAGGGTCGGTCTCGCCGCCACCATGGCGGCGCTCCGCGCGGGGAAACGAGTGGGGCTGGCCAACAAGGAAGTGTTGGTTATGGCGGGTGAACTGGTTACCACCCTTGCCGCCGAACACCAGGGCGCGCTGATCCCGATCGACAGCGAGCATAGCGCGCTTTGGCAGTGCCTGGTTGGGGAGGAGCCGGCGGCGATCCACCGGCTGGTACTGACTGCTTCGGGTGGGGCGCTCCGCCGGCGACCCACTGAGTCCTTGCACCTGGTGACCCCCGAGGAAGCGCTGCGCCATCCCACCTGGAAAATGGGCCCCAAAGTGACCATAGATTCGGCCACGTTGATGAATAAGGGCCTTGAGGTTATAGAGGCGCGCTGGTTATTTGGCGTTACCTACGACCGGATCAGTGTGGTCATGCACCCCACCAGTGTCGTCCACTCGCTCGTGCAATTCGTCGACGGCTCGGTGAAAGCGCAGCTTGGTGCCACTGACATGCGTCTGCCGATCCAATATGCGCTGAGCTATCCCGAGCGTTGGGAGCGCTCCGAGTTCCAAGTAGACATAACTAAACTGGGTGACCTCTCCTTTGCCGAACCCGACTGGGGCAGGTATCCGTGTTTGCGCCTGGCCATTGAAGCGGGCCAGCTCGGCGGCACGTATCCGGCGACACTGAGCGGAGCCGACGAGGTCGCAGTCGACCTTTTTATGACCGGAGCCATTCCCTTTACGGCTATCGCCGAACTGGTGGAGAGCGTATTGCACGACCATAGATCGGAAGGGCACCCTGACCTCGCCGCCATACTGCACGCGGATGAGCAGGCACGGCGGCGTTGCGCCTCCCTCGCCGACGGGTACAGCTAGAGGGTTGGTTGCGCGGCGGCCATTCGCGACAACCGGCCCGCGCTACGACTCCTATTCTTCTCCACTGGTATGCTCAACACGGCAACCCTCGCCGTTAAACACGCAGACATAGGACACGCACATGTACGCCCTGGTATCGGTTGTCTCATTCGTGGTGCTCTTAATGGTCCTGGTGGGCATCCACGAGTGTGGCCACTTCTTGAGCGCGCGCGCCTTCGGCATCACGGTTAGCGAATTCGGCTTCGGCTTTCCCCCCCGCTTATGGGGCCGCCGCCGCGGCGAAACCGTCTATAGCATCAACGCCATTCCGCTGGGCGGCTTCGTGCGCATGGAAGGTGAAAACGGCGACAGTGAGAGTCCGACCAGCTTCGGTGCCAAGCGCGCCTGGCAGCGTGCCGTGGTGCTTGGCGCGGGGGCGGCGATGAATCTGGTAGGCGCCCTGGTGCTCTTTTTCCTGGTCTATACAATCGCTCCGGTACCTCAGGATGTACCGATTGTAGCCATGGTGCAGCCCCACTCTCCAGCCGCCGCCACGCTTAAGTTGGGCGATAGGATCGAGGCTGTTAACGGAGTTGAGGTAGATTCGCAAACCGCTGCCGAGGAGCAGATTGCCTGCTCGCTTGGCAAGCCTACCGTGCTAACTATCGACCGGGCCGGTCACACTCTCGAACGCACCGTGGTGCCCCGCGTCCATCCCGGCCCCAATCAAGGTCATGTCGGCTTTCTGGGCAGCATTGTCTGGACCGGCACCGATGGTTGGAGCGCCCTGAAGAATAGCCTTGGCCAACCAGGCCAATTCGTCCGCTCGGTCTGGCGTCAGATCACTGTACATCGGTGCAACGCGTTGGATGTTACCGGGCCGCTCGGTATTGCGCGGGTGACGGGCAGTGCCGCCAACGCCGTGCCCGAGCTTGGCGCGGGCCCGGTGCTCTACATCACCGCGCTGGTCAGTCTCAATCTGGCGATTGTCAATCTACTGCCCATTCCGGCGCTGGATGGGGGCCGCTTGTTGTTCGTGCTGATCGGTGTGGTCCGCAGGAAGCGGGTCAGTCCGCTGCGCGAGGGGATGGCCCATGTGATCGGCATGGCCCTCCTGCTCACCTTGGTTCTGATTGTCAGCGCTCATGACGTGGGCCAGTGGTTGAGCGGCAGTTGACCCGCAGGCGTACTGGCGGGAACAGTGAATTAGATGGGAGAGCGTGCCAAACCGCAGCTAATCCGGCGGTCGGCGCCGCGCGATAGATCTGGGGCGAAGCCTGGATCGGAAAAGGAGGAAGGAGATGCTGATTAGACGCGAGGGCGGCGACCTGGTAGTCGTCCGCCAGACCGATCATATGGCGCAGGTCGCCCGTATGGCTGAACGTTGGGGCAACGAACGATTTCCAGCCCCGGAACACCGGGAGGAGACGATTCGCGCGGCGGCGCTCCACGACAATGGCTGGCGGGTCTGGGAGGACCACCCCACGCTGGTCGCCGAAACGGGCCGGCCGCGTAACCTGGGTGAGATCGAACGGCCGGTTCATGCGGCGTTTTATCGCCGGGGCGTTCGGAACACGGTCGCCATCGACCCGTATACTGGCCTTCTGGTCAGCATGCATGCTGCCGTCCTCTATGCCGGCGTCGATGGTTGGAACGCTGAAACACTGGCGCCTCCGGTTCCAACGGAGGCGAGCGAGGTCGAGCGTGCTTTCATAATGGAGCAGGCGGCCTTACAACAACGGCTACGGTCGGAGTTAGCGGAAAGTCCTCGGTATGCGGGATCCGTTGCCGCGGCCACGCTGTGGCCCGCGTACCTGCGTCTTCGGGCATGGGACCGCCTTTCCCTCTACTTCATCTTTTTCGGAATGGGCGCTGGGATGCTCGACCATGTCCCGACCCTCCAGGGTGAAACCACAATCAACCTCAAGCAAACGGGTCCCTACACCGCATCTGCCTCTCCCTGGCCGTTTGACCAGCCTTCCGTCGTGCTCCCCGTGGTGGCTTCACGCGTGCCAGACCGCCCCTATGCGAGCGGCGATGAATTTCTAGCCGTCCTGCTCGCGGCCCACCCGGAGGTGGCGGAATTCACGGTGGCCGGCGGCGACTGAGGACTGCGGACCTCCTCCCTTTGGCCGATGCTGCCTTGCCCGGATGCGCGCACACTCAGAATATAGGCCTGCCGGAACGAATGGCTGTCCGGTGGACCGCGCAAGGAGAGGTGAAATACATCATGAACGACTCAATTGCGGCCGTCTTCCCGGATCGGGAAACGGCCGATCACGCCCTTCGGCAACTGCAAGACGCCGGATTCGCACCACGCCGCACCAACGCGGAAGACTTTGAGCGGCCGGAATACTACCTCCACCAGATGCCCCAGGGCGCAACCTTGATCAGCGTTGAGGCCGGGGCCCGCGCCGCGGAGGCGCAAGCAATCCTCGATCGCCTTGGCGGAACCAATGTGGGCTCGGTTGCCTCTGGGAACGTTCCCCTGCCGACAGCGTTAACCGGCGAGAAGGTCGACCCCCACGCCGCGGTGGAGGAACGCGAAACGCTTGAACGGAAGGTTTAAGTTCCTGGAATCCGTTGCGACGACATCTCGCAAGCGCTCCTTATAGTTGACAGCTGAACATCGGCCATCTTGTCTCGGCCCGCGTTGGCTCGCTTCCCCGGCTGGCGCCGTCGCGCACCGCGCGCGCGGTGCGCGCCGATCTGACCGGAAGATAACCTCGGCGGATGGGCTGTCCGCGACAATTCTCCCTGGGCTGCTCGGGCACGTCGTATACTTCCCGTTGCGGGTTGTAAATAACGACGGCTCTTTACGCGGAGTGGGAGAAGGAAAAGGTAATGCCCAAGATTACCCTTATCGGCGCCGGCAGCGCCGTGTTTGCTCGCCAGGTCATTACCGACATCCTCCACATCGAGGGCATGGAAACGGGTACCTTCGCCCTGGTCGATATTGACGCTCAACGCCTGGAGCTGGCCCAGCGCATCGCCGAACGAATTATTGGTCTCACCGACCGGCATTGGAACGTCGTGGCCTCAACCTCACGGTGCGACGTCCTGGCTGGAAGTGACGTGATCGTGAACAGCATTGAGGTAGCCGGCCTCGCCAACGTACGCCACGACTTTGAGATCCCCCTCAAGTACGGTATCGATCAGTGTATAGGCGATACCATTGGACCAGGCGGCATCTTCAAGGCGCTCCGAACCGGTCCGGTCTGGCTGGATGTGCTGCGCGACGCCGAACGGCTCTGCCCGCGCGCCTGGGTGCTCAACTTTACCAACCCAATGTCCATTTTGACGCTGACCGCGTTACGCGGTTCCACCATGAGCACGGTGGGTCTGTGCCACAGCGTGCAAGCCACGTCGAAGCGTCTGGCGGACTATCTGCAGGTGCCCTATGCGGATCTCGAGTGGCGTTGCGCGGGCATTAACCACAATGCATGGTTTACTGAAATGCGAGTCAGCGGTGAGGATATGTATCCGCGTCTGCTCAAGCGGGCCGAGATCGCCGAGGTCTATGAGCGTGATCCGGTGCGCTTCGAGATGATGCGGCATTTCGGCGCCTTTGTTACCGAGAGTAGCGGCCACTTTTCGGAGTACGTGCCCTATTTCCGCAAGCGTCCCGAGTTGATTGAGCGGTATTGTCGACCTGGTTATGTTGGGGAGACCGGATACTATGCCAACAATTGGCCGGCTTGGCGGGCGAGAAACGACACTCAAATCACCGAGATGCTCGAAGGCAGGCGAGAGATTCCTCTAGCGCGCAGCCATGAATATGCCGCCGACATCGTGGAAGCACTGCTCTTGGGTCGGCCCGCGGTGATCCACGGGAACGTGCGAAATACCGGGTTGATCGACAATTTGCCGGATGGCTGCGTCGAGGTGGCCTGCCTGGTGGATCGCAACGGCGTACAGCCCTGCCACTTCGGCCCACTACCCGAGCAACTCGCCGCGCTCAACCGCAGCCATATGGCCGTGCATATGCTGATGGCCGACGCGCTGCTCTCCAGGGATAAGCAAGCCGCGCGCTATGCGTTGCTCCTTGACCCGCTCACTGCCGCGGTCTGCTCGCCGGCGGAAATAAATGCACTATTTGACGAGATGTGGGAGGCAGAGCAGGCGTGCCTGGAACCGTTTTCTTAGTAGCTGTCCGGCGGGCACTGCGGCATCCCCTCGACCGCGTTCGCCCCATTGATACCAGGAGATCACGGCCGATCGTCCCTGTTTCCTGCTAGAGCGCCGGTCAGGTAACACGTTTGTTCTACGAGCGGGGCCACGGCGGGGGCTGGGCAACGAGGCGGCGGGCGCGTA
>JAICHN010000095.1 GCA_025924845.1 Chloroflexota bacterium
AACGGGGTGGTGACCGAGGTGGTCATCGGCGGCGATAACCAGATTTCCGCCATCCGCATCCTCGATAGCGTGACCCATCAGGTAGTGGCCGAAAGCCCGCCGGAGTCCATCGCGCATATGCGCGAGGAGATTCTGGCCTACCAGGACGTGGTTCGCGGGAGCAAGCCTTCCTGAGCGCATTGACCCGGTTCTCCTCCTGATGCCCCTCTAGATCGAGGGGCAAAGGCCGAAGGATCAAGTGTACCTACCGGCAGACTCCCGTTCGGGTGACGTGGGTGACGAGGGGGAAGGAACAGGATCCATGCAGACCGCCGCATACGCGAGTTACCGAACCATTACCACACAGACAGCGGGTCCGGGCGAGTTGCTGTTACAGCTCTATCAGGCGGCGATCAAGAATATCGGTCAGGCGCGATTGGCGATCGAGGCCGTCAATATACCAGCTGCTCACCATCACATCGTGCGGGCCCAGGATATCTTGTTGGAGTTGCAGCGTACGCTCGATCACGAGCAAGGCGGCGACCTCGCTCCGCGTCTGGACGCCCTCTACGGCTTCATGCGCGGTCGATTGTTCGATGCCAACATGCGTAAAGAGATTGGTCCTCTTGACGAAGTGCAAGGCTTGCTCCGCTCCCTGCTCGCTGCCTGGCAGATCGCGGTGCGCCAGAGCGCCCGCTAGCCTCCGGCGACCGCGTAAGTGGGTAACGGTCGCCTCTCTCGATAACCCCGAGGCGGCTGATTGCGCGCCGCGCCCTTGACCGCGGACCGACTTCATCGATCCCGTCACCGTACACATTTTTGCGGTCCCTAACAGGATCTACCGTGCAATCCCACCCCCCAACCGGGCTATAGGTGCCTGCCTCTGCGGTGCCGTATGCTCTTTGCGGAAGCACGTCACGGAGATTATTCGGTCCGGGATTTGAGTAAACCGCACTGGCGAAAAGGGTATCGAGTGTCAGCCACTACTACTTTCTCGCAGCATGCCGACGACGGCGAATCGGCGTTGGGACTGGCGTCTTGCGAGGACGGATCGGACTTTACCGAAGCGATCGCGATCGTCGATACGGACTACGATCCGTTGAGCGAGCAGGATTTGGTTGGCCTCTATCTGCGGGACGCGGCGCGCTATCCCCGCCTCACCGCCGATGAGGAGCGCGAACTGAGCCGGCGCATCCTGGATGAGGGCGACGAGGAAGCGGAACGGATGCTCATTCAATGTAATCTTCGTCTGGTGGTGAGTGTCGCCAAGAAATATCAGTCGCAAGCCCACTCCCTCCTTGATCTGATTCAGGAAGGGAACATTGGTCTGATGAAGGCGGTCAAGAAGTATGACGGCCGGCGAGGCTTTCGCTTCTCGACCTACGCCGTATGGTGGATCACTCAGCAGATTACTCGCGCGATCTGGAGTGGCCACGGGCCGCTCCGTATCCCCACACGGGTAATCGATCAGCACCGTCGTGTCTTGCGTGAACAGCGTGAGGCGGCCAACGAAGCGCACGGTGGGGCCCAAGGTCCAGCCCCGGACCGCGAGGCGTTGATCAGTCCATGGAGCGTTACCAGCGTTACCGGTGAGGAGGCGGAGCAGCACATCGGCGCGCTCCCGGCCGGCGAGGACGAAAGTCCCGTGAGCCTGGCCGAGAACCATGAACTGCTGGAGACGCTGATGGCCGCCTTGCAAGAGGTCAGCGAGCGCGATCAGAAAATCATCGCTCAGCTGTTCGGGTTAGCGGAAGTGAAGCCGCTGAAGGTGGAGGAGGTCGCGGTCAGCCATCGCTTGACCTGTGAGCGGGTGCGGCAAATCAAGAAAGCCGCCTTCGAGAGCGTACGACGCTCCCCGTTCGCCGAGCAGCTGATTGCTTACTACGCCTGAAGCAAGCCGAAGAAATCAAGAAGGGCAGCAGCCTTGTGGCCGCTGCCCATCCAGACGCCGTACGTTCAGGCTGGGTGCCATGCCGGGTACCCGCAATGAACAGCAGTGTCGCTGATCTTTTCGCGGCTTAGCCAGTCGGGAAGCGTAGTGTCCTGTTGCTCGCTCAGCCGGGGGTAGCTGGTGTCGATCTCGGCCGCCAGCCCATTCGAGAGCATCAGGCAATAGGGAAGCATATTTCCGGGATCGGCGCGTACCGGCTGATCGTGAACGGCGATCGCCGCTCCCAGTTCCTCCGGTAACGACCAGAGCTCGGCCAGTTGGCAGGTGACTCCCGTGTGGTCCGCCCCGAACAGGGCGGTCTCGGCCTCGAGCAGGGTAAGTTTGCGGATGCGCATCACCTCGGCGATGGGCACCAAGCGCGTGCCCTCGGCCTGTTTTACGGCGAGCCCGTTCAGGATGACCTTGCCGAGGTCATGAAGCAGGCCGGTGCTGTAGGCAAGACCAATGTTGGGATAGCGGGCCGCCAGGGCAACCACCATGGTCAGATTCGCCGTGAGTTCGCTATGGCGCATGAAGGCGTTGGCGGGCAAGCCATAGAGCGGTAACTCGCGTTGTGCGTTCTGTGCCACGCCGCTGGCCAGTACCAGCAAGCGAGCCTGCGAGGTGCCTATTACTCTGAGGGCGTCGCTTATGTTGCCCACTTTGCCTCGCAGACCGAAAACGGCGCTGTTCGCCATGCGCAGCAGCGCGGCGGAAATACCAACATCGCGCACAGCCAGATCCGCTACGTTGCGCAGCGAAACTTCCGGATCATTCAGCAAAGACAGAAGCTGGATCGCCGTGTCCGGCAGCGGCGCCAGGGAGCGCAGCATTTTCTTGGTGATCTGTAGACCCAGGCCGGCGTTGTCGCCCTGGTCGCGATCGGGCGCTTCCTTACTCATCAGTTCCCTCCTCGATCCCGATGAATCCAAAGCGTACATGGTTATGCCGCGCCTTTCAACGTCGGCGCCGATCCGGATGCTCCGTCTTCGCTCGCTTGCTTCACGGCCCGAGATCGCTTCTTTCGCCGCCGCTTCATCCGTAGAATAAACCCCAGGCAGAGTAGCGCCACGGCAGCCTCTACCCCAAATGTCGGCAAGGTGATGCCGTTGTGGGTTCCGGATAATTTCTTTAAGGGACCTACCCCGACCACGGTGGGAACGACCAGAACCAGGCGGGGCGCCAACAAGCGCTGCAGGAGCGGTTTGGGAACAGGCTTGACCACCGGCTTCGGCTTGGGAGGCGGCGGAGGCTTGATGACGGTGAGCAGCGCGCTCTCGCTGTGCGTGGTGTGTCGTCCGATCAGGACAATCAGCTGTTTGCCCAGGTGTACGTGACGCGGCACCGGAAAATGGGTAAATACGATGCCCACATCGTTGGCTCGGGCGCCGACCAGTGGGGTAAGGCCCCAGTATGCTTCCACGCGCTCGCCCGGCGCGAAGCCGCGCCCCCACGCGACTACGCGGGCGCCGATCGGCGCCGCTGCCGGGACCAGGATGGGTGAGCGATCGGCGCCCGGGCCAAGGTCCAGGATCTGATTGGCCCGGGGATGTTTCGCCGCCAGGGTGATCCCCCGGATCGTTCCGCTCGACCCATCGGTGACCAGCAGCCGGCGCCCCTTTTCGTCCAGGATAAGCCCGGCGGGTCGCCCCCCAATCGAGAGCACGCGCGCCACGTGGCGCGTGCTCTCGTTAAACACCGTGATCACGCCCGCTCGGTCGCTCGATACATACAGCAGGTGGGCACGCGAGTCGACCGCCAGCCCCGTGGGACTGGGGGCCACCCGCAGCACGCCAAGCACGCTCGATCCGTCGGCGCTCAGGACGAAGATGCTGTTCGACATTGGTTGGGCCAGGTACAGCACATTCAGGGTTGGATCCGCGGTGATGGCCCCCCCTTGCAACCGCGTGGGCGGCACAACGTCGCGCGCCGCCGCCGGCTGCGTTCCCCCCAAGAGTGCCGCGAGTAGGCCGATGATCGCCAGGACGAGTAATGTGCCTGACCGGCGCGCTCGTAGGACGGCGCCGTGGCGGATTGGCGACGGAATAGTGCGCACTATCATGACACGGGCTTATTGTAGAAGCACGGCCTCACATACCGGAAACCAGGATCTTGTGCCCGGCCGATCGATTCGGTTGCTCCTAAAAACAGGAAGCCGCCCGGGTGTAGAACGTCCATGAACTTTCGGTACAGACGTGCCTTGGCTTGGTCGGTGACGTAAATTACCACGTTGCGGCACACCACCAGATCAAAGCTATGGGGCATCGGCTCACGGAGGAGATCATGGCAATCAAACCGGACCATCCGCCGGATTACATCGGTAACGGCCTGGCCCGTGTCCTCGGGCTTCAGGTAGCGGTCAGTTAGATCGCGGGGTAAATCGCCTGTCTCGGCGGCGGTGTAGCCTGTGCCAAGGCGCGCGCGGTCAAGCATTGGCCGATCGATGTCCGTGGCCAGTATATGCCCGTCGCCGATCGGGCTTAGCCGATGCAGCAGCATGGCCAGGGTGAAGGCTTCGGCCCCGTGGGAGCAGCCGGCGCTCCAAACCTTGGGGCTCCGTCGGTTGGGCAATTGGGGCAGGATGGTGCTCGCCAGGAAATCGAAGGCTTCCGGATTACGGTAGAACCGCGAGACATTGATCGTAATATGCTGCTCGAACCGGCGGCGTAGATCCGTATCGCGCCGCAACATGACGGCGAACGTCTCCAGGTCTGGGGCGAGGCAGCGATGGGCCATATCGCGTACTCGGCGCTCCATTCGCGCTTGCTTATAGTCGGTCAAATCGACGGACAGTACCGGTGCGGTCATCTTGATGAACACAGGATAGTCGCCCTCACCCCCTGCCGGTAGCCGCGCTACGTCCATGACCCTAGCGCCGTCCCGCCGGCGTGGGGATCGCGGTCCTCACCCAGCTTGAAATGGCGCCCGCCATCTGGTCGAGCGGCAGCACGGCGGATGCCAGGCCGGCCTCGACCACTGATCTGGGCATACCGTAGACAATTGAGGTGCGTTCGTCCTGGGCGAAGATCGTGGCGTCGCGCTCGCGCATGGCGCGCGCCCCGCCGGTACCGTCCATGCCCATCCCGGTCATGATCACGACCAGGCAGGGGCCGCTCCAGTGTTCGGCCAGGGAAAACAACGTGCGGTCGATGGAAGGGCGCATTCCATGAAGAGGTTCCGTCCGCTCCAGATGCAGCTTGAGGTCGGCGCCCATTACGGCATGGCGGTCGCCCGGCGCGACCAAAATCATACCGGGGCGCGGCTGGTCACCGTCTTCCACTTCGCGGCACTCAAACCCGGATCGGCGACCGAGGCGCGCGGCCAACGACTGCGTGAACACGGGGGGCATGTGCTGGACAATAAGCAGCGAAGCCGCCAGGTCACGCTCCAGGCCGGTCAGCACCCGATCAAGGGCGTGCGGGCCGCCCGTGGAACTGCCGATCAGCACGAGCGGGTCGCCGTCGCTCCGGCCCGTGGGCGCCGAAACCGCGGGCCGCGCCGGTGCCCAGGGAGCATCCTCCTCGGGCTGCCGCGCCCCCGCATCGACCGGCGTGGCCCCCGTCGGCTGGCGGGCCACCAATTGCATGCGCACAATGGCGGCAATCGCCACTTTGTGCAGCAGTTCCTGAGCGAAGGCCGCCAATGCCTGGCGGTCCGGCACCAGGGGTTTCGGTAAGTATTCCACGGCTCCCAAGGAGAGCGCCTCCAGCGTAATGCTTGCCCCTGATTTGGTTTGGGAACTCACCATGACCACCGGCGTGGGGCGCTGCTCCATGATCAGGCGCAGCGTCTCTATGCCGCTCAGCCCCGGCATCTCAACATCCATAGTGATCGCGTCAGGCCGCAGGGAGTCGAGCATGGCGAGGCACTCCTGGCCGCTGCTCGCGGTGCCGATAGCCTCGTAACCCGGCGCCGATCGGAATATGGCGCCAAGCCGATGACGCATCAGGGCCGAGTCATCGACGACGAGTACGCGAATGGGCGGATTCATGGGCGGCAGCCCCACGCCGCCACGGGGTATGTAGCGTCATACATGCCGTGATCTTCGGCGGCGTGAGCGAAAACTTAAGGCTCAGCCGTGGCTTGGCCCCCGGCGCAGCCGCCGATCGGAGAGGTCGCCGCCGCCGCGATTGAGCAATAGGCGGAGACAATAGGTGCTGAGCAGGTTTTGATCGCGCCGGCTCATTTGCACGAATTCCACGGTGATCAGACCAGGGCCGAGCAAGCGCGCCACTCGTGCGATGCCTTGAATCTCGTTTCGGCTGTTGGGGAGGGAAAACTTGAGCTGTACAATCGTACCGGGCAGGGGGTCCTGGGCTGTATTTGGCAAGCGGCAGCGCGCGCCGCTGCCGCTGAGTTCGACCAGGGTACACGATTCGAAGCGCAAGGGAGGGGTAGCGTGCAAGGCCAGTTGCGCCCTCAGACTCGTCGCAACCCTGACGTGTTGTCGCTCGCCGTTTACGGCGGCGGAGAGCGTCTCCGCTTCCATCCGTGGAAAGATACCGCCTTCCACCTCCAGCGCTACATCCAGCAATAGATGCTCGAATCTGCCTTCAAGATACAGGTTCCCTCCCACGGTCAGGGTGCTCTGCCATGCCTCGGCGTGCAGATGAAGGTCACCGCTCGTTTTGATCGTCCCATAGCGCACCGACCGGCAGGCTACCTCGCCCGCCGCTCGCAGCACTGAGTGCCGGCCGGGCGCGCCCGCCACATTGCCCATCACGGTAATGCCGCCGCTCCGGCTCACCACCTCGGCCTCGCGTACGCTGCCCTGGATGTAGACATCCCCCTCCGCCTCCACACAGGCGCCGGGCTCGACGGAGCCGGTGATAAACACCGGAGTATCGACGCGAATGGAGAGGTCGCCCGCCGGCACCGTGCCCTCGTGGACGAATTGGGGCACCACCTCGATCCGCAGTTGGCGCAACATAACCTCACCGTCGCAGGCGGCATAGAGAGACAACTCGTCCTCGCCGGTATAGGTATTGGCGCCCTGAGGTAACCGTGCCTCGCGATGCGGCCTGCCCGGAATCAATCGGCCTACCAGGTCGAAGCCGGCCACGCCGTGTGTTCCGGGCCGGCGCCTTGCCAGCAGCGCCCCGGCCCGCACCACCTGCCGTTGTCCCTGGACGCCCTGGCGACCGATCATGACAGGCACCGGCACAAGCAACTCGATCCGGTCGTCGACCGGCGGAGTCGGCGCGACGCCAAAGCGCCGGGATCGTTCCGTGCCTGCCCGCCCGAGCGCGTGCTCCTTGGCATCTTGCAAAGTCACGCCGTACCCCCCCCAGCTGTGAAGCGCCGCCGTTCCCTCCCGTGCAAAGCACACTAGCATCGATGCACGCACATGGCAAGTCCTGATGATTCGCGCCATTCCGCCGACTATGGAATTGATACGAGCGAGGAGGGGAGCGTTTCTCCGGCGGATCGGGCGGATCGGGCGGATCGGGCGGATCGGACGGATCGGACGGATCAGACCGATCCTAAAAGAGCACGCAATGTAGCCGGCAAAGGGAATCCGCAATCACCATGGCGCTCGAATTTGACGCGGACGAGGAAGAACTGACCCTGTTTCTGGCCGAGAACAGCGAGCACTTGCAGCGGCTCGACCAGCGCATTGTCCAGCTTGAGCAATCAGGCAACGATCCGGACTTACTGCAGGAGATCTTCCGCTCCGCCCATACGATAAAGGGTGGGGCGGGCATGATTGGCCATCAGCGGATGGCCGAGCTTGCCCATGCCGTGGAGAACGTCCTGGATGCCTTGCGGGCAGGCAGCATTCCCGTTACCAAGTCGCTGATTGATGCCCTGCTCGCGGCGCTGGATGCCCTTCGCGTCCTCAATGACGAAGTCGTCACGAGAGTGCAAACCACCTTGCCCCTGGAGGAGATCAAAGAGGATCTCGCCTCCTGCCTCGTCCCCCCCAGCTCGCATGGCGAGCGCCGCGCCCTTGCCGACGTCGCATCGACTCGCGCCGGCGAATCACGGCCGTTGATCGACGACGGGATAGTGGGCCCGCGGTACGTGGTGTCCGTACGGATCGATCCGGAAAGCCGGTTTAGCGCGGCCCGTACCTTGCAGGTGTATCTCGAGTTGAAGCGCTCAACCTACGTGATATACGTGACGCCCGACCTGGCCGAGATCGAGGCCGATGAGAGTGCGAGTACTCTTGAGGCGCTTGTGGTAACCGCGGAGGCACCCAGCCTGCTGGAGTTGCGCCTGGCGCGGATCAGCGATGTGGCCGAGGCGAGTGTCGAACCCGTTCGGGAGGCCGAAGGATCCGAGACTGTACCGGACACGGTAGTGCATGATCAGCCGGCATCGTTGGCGCCGGCCGATGATGTCGATGATCCTTATCGGTCCGCCCCTACCTCGGGACCCCAGGCACGGGACTACTCGCCGCAAAGCGGGCTGTTCGTAAAGCCACAAGGCGCCGTGCCGCCCACGAGCGGTCCATCCGTCGCCGGCGCGAAACCGTCGGCACCCGATCGCCCTTCGCATCCCGAGGGCAGTGTACGCGTCGCGGTGGGCATCATCGATGATCTGATGAACCTGGTCAGCGAACTGGTGCTGGGGCGCACCCGACTGCGGACGGTAGGCGCCGCTCTGCACCGCCGCTATCCCAACGACGAGGATATCGCCGCCCTGGAGGATGTGGCCGATCGCCTGGATTCCGTAACCACGGACCTACAGGCCGCCGTGTTGAAGGCCCGCATGGTTCCCGTGGAGACGGTTTTCAACAAGTTTCCTCGCTTGGTGCGCGATCTGGCGGCGCAAGTCGGTAAGCAAGTCAGCTTCACGATGAGCGACCACAGGACCGAGTTGGATCGGTCGGTGATCGAACAGCTGTCCGACCCTTTGATGCACTTGCTGCGCAACTGCATCGATCACGGCATCGAGCCACCCGAGGAGCGGCTGGCGGCCGGGAAGCCCGTGCTCGGTGAGATCGCCCTGTCCGCTACGTCGCTGGACAACCAGATCGTGATTGAAGTGAGTGACGATGGGCGGGGTATCGACCGCGGAAAGGTGACGGAGGCAGCGGTACGAAAAGGGCTGGTCAGTGCGGAATCAGCCGAGCACCTCACTGACCAGGAAGCAGTGGAACTGATATTCGCCTCCGGCCTATCCACGGCACGAGCCGTGACCGACCTGAGCGGGCGCGGGGTGGGGATGGATATCGTGAAAGTAGCGATCGAGCGTATGGGGGGGAAGATTTCCGTTGCCGGTAAGCCGGGCAAGGGTACGACCTTCGTGGTCACCCTGCCCCTTACCCTGGCGATCATGCAGGCCCTGCTCGTATCGGTAGGAGATGCCGTCTACGCCCTGCCCATGAACATGGTGACCGAGATTCTCAGTGTTTCCGACGACATGATCCATTTGCTGCAAGGAACCGAGGCCACACTCCTCCGAGGGACTATCTTGCCGCTAGTTCGCCTGCGTGACTGGTTTCGGTGCTCCTCGGCCGATCTCCCCACTGGACGCCGGCATATTGTGGCGGTTCGCGTCGACGGGCGATCCTTCGGGCTTGTGGTCGACCACTTCCTTGGCGAGCAAGAGATTGTGGTGAAACCGCTCGGGTCGTATGTGGGGCAAATCTCCGGCCTGGCCGGCGCCACCATTCTCGGTGACGGCCGGATCGCTCTCCTGGTAGACGTGGCGGCACTTCGCTCGGGCATCCCACGCTCACCGCATGGGCGCGCCGGAGTTTTGTGATCCAGGGGCATCATGCCCACCGCTGACCAGGGCCGCTTGGGATCGCGGGTCCATCCAGGAGAGCGCAGCTTGCCCCAATACGCCGGTACGCCCTGGCGCCTGATATGCCGATCCCGAGCGGCGGGGCGGGGTAAAATGAGGTACCCTACCTTCATGGCCATAATCGGTGAGGCGGAGACGCCTATGAATGAACAGCTGCACACGGTAAAGCCGCTTGACCGGCGCGGTCGTGCGCTCCACGACCTTCGTATATCGGTGACCGATCGCTGCAACTTCCGCTGCACCTATTGCATGCCCAAGGAAGTGTTCGGACGCGACTTCCAATTCCTGCCCCACCGTCAATTGCTCAGCTTCGAGGAGATCACGCGACTGGCCAGGATCTTCATTGCTCATGGAGTGGAGAAGATTCGGATCACCGGCGGCGAGCCCCTGGTGCGGCGCGATGTGGAGCAACTGATTGCCATGCTGGCCCCGCTGCCCGGCCTGCGCGATCTCACCCTCACCACGAATGGGTCATTATTGGCGCGAAAGGCGGGCGCTCTCAAGGATGCCGGCCTGCGGCGCGTAACGGTGAGTCTGGATTCGCTGGATGATCGCACCTTCAAGGCGATGAATGATGTGAACTTCCCGGTTGATCGCGTGCTGGAGGGTATTGCCGCCGCTGCCGAGGTGGGCCTGATGCCGATCAAGATCAATATGGTGGTCAAGCGCGGGGTGAATGATGGCGGCATCGAATCGATGGCCCGCTACTTCCACGGCACCGGGCAAATCCTCCGCTTCATCGAATACATGGACGTAGGCAATTCCAACGGCTGGCGTCTGGAGGATGTCGTGCCGGCGGCGGAAATCGTGCGCCGTATCGATGCGGTGCTGCCGCTGGAGCCGGTAGCGGCGAACTACAGGGGCGAGGTCGCTACGCGCTATCGCTACCGCGATGGAGGCGGCGAGATTGGGATCATCTCCTCGGTCACCCAACCGTTCTGCGGCGCCTGTACGCGCGCCCGTCTTTCGGCGGAAGGGGTATTGTATACCTGCCTGTTCGCGGGAACCGGGCACGATTTCCGGGCGCCGCTGCGTGACGGCGCCTCCGACGAGCAGATCGCCGATCAGCTTCGCGGCGTGTGGATGGCGCGCGCCGACCGCTATTCCGAGCTGCGCACTCGCGCCACCTCTCCGGCCCCAAAGGTGGAGATGTCCCATATCGGCGGATAGCCGCCAGGTTCGCCATGCGCCACGGCCGGCTCCGGAATCTCCGGAGCCGGCCGTGGCGCGTACAGCCTAATGCTTTTCAAGGAGGAGCGCCCGTGCCCCCTCCGCTACGATCCCTGCCAGGGCCGCCTTGAGCAGCAGGCTGTCCAGGATGCCGCCCCTACAGCCGAGCAACCGGTCCAGGGCGTAGGGGCGTTCCCGCTGAATATCGGCGAGGATACGACCGAGCACGGCGGCCTGCCGAAAGCTTGCCGCGGCGTCCGCCTCCTCGAGTCCTGGAATGCGCAGCCCGGCTTCCACGGCCTGCCGTTGAATGTATTGCCCGAAGAGCATCCGGTTGCGCGGCGAGAAGCGTTCGAGTGACCGTTCGGCCGCCCAGGCGAATTGGTCGGGTCGCAGGAGCGGGATCAATGCCTGATAGCGCCCTCGCACTTCCTGGTCGGTATAGCCCGCCCAGGGAGCACCCTGTTCATAGCGCTCGATGAACTCCCGATACACCTGCATCCCCTGTAACTCGGTCGGTACTCTATCCAGCACCTTCATGGCTTTGCTCCTACCTTGCATACGGCGCCCACTCCGGGCCACAAGTCACATCCTAGAGTCTCTTGATGAGACAACGATGAGAGGGGTATGAGACTATGATGAAAGAGGCGGGCGGCCACGACCTTCCGTCCAACGGGGATTGCGAAACCGGGTAGCGGGTGTCTACCATGAAGACACCCGCTACCCCGTTTCGCTCCGGCTTCGATCGCTTTAGACGGCGATACGCAGCACTTCGCCCTTTCCGGAGAATACACTGTAGTTCGTGACGTAGACCGCGCCGTCACGTCCCATGGTGATTCCACCTGGAGCGACCAACCCATCAGTCATCACCGTGGTGCGCAGACCATCCGGGGTGATCTTGACCAGCCTGCCGGTCATGCTGCCGCCCTGTTCGGCGAACATCAAGCCATCCTTGACGATTTCCAGGACATACAGGTTCCCGTTAGCGTCGAAGGTCAGCCCGATAATGTTGGTGAAGCCCTCGGCATAGACGGTCGGTGCCTTGTCGGGGACCACTCTGTAGATACGGGCGGCGCCCGGCGGGAAGGGGAAGCCCGTTAGCTGTCCAACATAGTACGCGCCGTCAGGGCCGCGGGTTACGGAGTCCGGTACCGGCTCCATCGGCATCGAGGCGCCCGGCGGCATCTTGAGTGCTTTCGGCGCGGTTACCTGGCGATTGCCGAAGACCGCCAGCGTGGAAATCTTCCCATCCAGCGTCACCTTCAGCAGACTATTGCCGCCCGCGTCGGCCACGATCAGTCCATCAGCAACGGCCAATACCGCGTAGGGATTGGAATCCAGCGGCCCGCCGGCCGGGTTGTGCTTGGCCTCATGGCCCGACAGATCGGCAACATTCTTCCAGGCGCCGCTCGGGTCAATCTGGATAAGCCGGCCAAAGTTGGGGCCCGCCTCCCCAAGTTTTGCCCGATCCTTCGGATTCGCGCCCAGACCTACGACCGCGAACACCGTGCCGTCTTTCATCACGGCAACGTCATGCAGTCCAGTGGCCGAGGAAGGTCCCTTGCCGCTCGGGTCGGCGAGTGAAGGCAAGCCGGTACTGATGCGAGTCTGCTTGCCCTGCCAAAGACGCGTCACGGCGCCGGTCGCCCCGTAGCACGTCTTGCCGCCCTCGGGAGACTTCACGCACGGGGCGGCGCCACCTGTCCCCGCTTCCGCGATATACAACTCGCCCTTTGGACCAAACTCCAGCCCACGCGGATTGTCGAGGCCGCGCGCCACCACGGTGACGCTTGGCTTCGCCTCCTTGGCGCTCACGGGGCTGCCCAGCATGGCGACACTGCCGCCAAGCAGGGCGGTCACCAGCAGCGCCCGTGAAACCCATGGAACCCTTGTGTGTTCTTGGATCACCTTTTACCTCCTCATAATGAGCGTGGGCCCGAAACGTCCGGAGCCTAGTCACACCCTAGAAAGGAAAAATGAGAGCAAGATGAGACGCGAATCAGGCAATCCTGGCGGTGCTGTCGGGCGGGCGGCCCGACTCGTCACCCGATGGTTCGCGCGCTCCGGCTCTCACCTCATCTCTCAAGCGGAGCGTGGCCATGATTGCTTCCAGATCAAGCACGCCCACCAGTTCGCCCGCCTCGACCACGGCGCCGCACGGGATGTCCTCATTGAGCATCCGTTCCACCAACGGTGCCAGGAGATCCGTGGGCGCGGCCGTCAACACCTTGTCGGGGCCTTGCATGACGTGCATGGCGCGGGTCACAGGCCACTCATGGCGTGGAGTCCGTCGGATCGCGGCCAAAGTGAGCAGGCCGCTCCACGCCCGGCCTTCGACGACCGGTACGCAGCGGGGTACATTCGGCTGGATCATCCGCTCCACCACCACGTCCAGCGTGTCCCACGGGTGAACGGGGGGCGATTGAATCATCAGATCACGCGCCAGGATCCCGGCCGGAAGACTGGTCAATCCCGCCTGACGGTGAGCCTGCGCGGCGCTGCCGTTCAAGAACACACCGATGAACCCCATCCAGATACCTCCGACCAGGTTGCCGCTGAAAATCTGCAGCACTCCCCAGGCGATAATCATATAGGCGATCAGGCGCCCCAGATTGGCCGCGGTTTGGGTGGCGCGCCGCTGGTTTCCGGTCAC
>JAICHN010000096.1 GCA_025924845.1 Chloroflexota bacterium
CAGGGGCACAAGAGCGGCCGGCCGGCAACGATGGTTGCCCAGGGCGGATGCCGACCTGGGCGGGCACTCGAACGTGTGGCGGGCCAGTTGAGGCCGGAGATGAAGCGCGCGGAGGTGCCGGCCGGGGCGGTAGGATCAGCCGGGGGGCGGGGCTTCGCGCAGCCCGTAGCGCCTGGCCATATCGCGAAGGAAGCGAGCGCCTTCGCTTACCAGCACGTCACCGCTGGGCGCCACATCGCGCCACACCGGGGTTCCCGGCCGCATGTCGTCGGAGACATTGAAGAAACTCTCCATCCCTGCGTAGCCATGATAGTCAAGCGTGGCCAGTGCGCCAAAAAGCTGCTCCCAGTTGACCAAGCCGGTGCCGGGAATGCCCCGATCGTTCTCGCACAAATGAAAATGACATAGACATTCGCCCGCCTGTCGTACCGGCTCGTCCCAACGCTTTTCCTCAATGTTCATATGGTAGGTATCGAGATGCACCCCTACGTTGGGACGGTCGATCATCATGCAGAGACGTACCGCCTGCTCGGCCGTATTGATCAGGAACGATTCATAGCGATTGACCGGCTCGATGCCCAGGGTTACGCCCAGATCGGCGGCGTGGTCGGCGGCGATGCGTAGCCCATGCGCCGACCACTCCCAGTGACGCTCGTCGGCCCGGAAAGGGGGACGACGTCCGTGCTCGGCATAGATCACGCCGGAGAACTGGTGGGCGCCCATTGCCGCGGTGGCGTCCACGCAACGGAGCAGGTGGTCGGCACCCGCCCGGCGCGTGTCAGGATCATCGGCGGTCAGATCGGTAGCCGCGGTGAGCACGGTGCTGGTCACGACATCAAAGCCTCTGCTGACGAGGCGCGCCTTGATGGCCGGTGGGTCGATATCGTCCAGGGCCATGAGGGGGATTTCGATGAAGTCCAGGCCAAGTTGCTGAGCACGGTCGATGAGGTCGAGCGAGGCGTTGCTCCAGTGATTGGTCCAGGCCATGGCGTGTATACCCAGCTTCATCGACACTACCCCTCCCTTGCCCTGATCCGGTGCCTGCGGCTATGGTATCACGCAATACACTCCTGAATTCGGTGGGCACGGCAGGGGCCCGCGCGCTGCCCTCTTCATGGGAGAAAGCTGTAAGATCGAACCTATGCTTTTGTGACAGGAATGATGGTGGTAGCCCGCGGAGTACTGCCGAGGATCGAGCCCATGGATGCTGCCTTGTGAACCGTCGGAAATATGTGCGCGGAGTGTTGCCGACGGCGGCTATGCTCGTGGTGATCGTTGGCCTCCTCTGGTTCGGCGGCTTCCGCCGGATCGGGGATCAGATCGCTAATTTCAAGCTCATTTACCTTGCCTGGTTCGTGCTCTTCACCGCTGCCAATGAGGTGGTACGGGGCGTGCTCTGGCATGGGCTTATCCGCTGCCTGGAAGGGGGAGTAACCCTTAAGGCCGAAATTTTCGCTTTCGCGGCGGGCGAGGCGGCAAAAGCACTGCCAACCGGCGTCTATGTACAAAATTATATATTGCAGCAGTCGGCCGGGGCTGACTTCGGTCACTCGTCGGCAGCGACCACATTGATGATCGTGGCCGAGATCGTCGTCTCTCTGCTCGGCGTGGCGGTCCTGGGCGTTGGCGGCTGGAGCACCGGATTGCGCATTGCCATCTTCGTGCTCGGCGTGGCGGCTATTCTGATTGGCAGGCGGTATCTCGCGAGGACGCATCCCGCCGCCATGCCGCGGTGGATGGCGCGTTACAAGCCCTTGCGTTGGGTGGCCAAGGAGTATACGCACTTTAGAACGGGCGCCGCCGCGCTCACTCAGCCGCGCATCCTCATCTTTACCCTGATGCTCACAGCCCTATCCTTGGTGCTGAGCGGCACGGCGCTGTTTCTGGTGCTGCGCGGGCTCGGCGTTTCCGGCGTATCTTTTTCCCAGGCTATCGCCGTGAACTGCTTCGGTCTGGCCTTCTATGTCGTCCTCGGCTCACTGGAAGCGGCGGATGTCGGCGTGTTGGTTGGTATCGGGGTGAGCAGCAGCGCCGCGGTGAGCACGGTTCTGGTTAATCGTGTTCTCGGTATCGGTGTCACCACCATCATGGCGGCGGTGGTGATGGCGCTGCTGCGCGGAGAGTGGCGCACCTTGCGCCGCCGGGACCGGTCCAGATCGCCCGAGGCGCCTGCCCCCGCCAATCCATCCGATCCCGCGCCGGCGCCGGGCCAGTGGGTATGAAGACGGCAAGAATGACGCGACGCCGCGCCATCCTGCTCGTGGCGATAGGACTTATCGCGGCGGCGTTGGTTGCCGCTGTCTTCGTCTGGCGGCAGGCGGCCGGCAGCGGTTCCGTTTCCGTAGACGCGGCCGTGAATGAGTTCCGACAGGCCGCGGGCGGCAGCGTAAGTGGACCGCCGCTCCCCGGCGTCTATAGCTATTCCTTAAGCGGCAAGGAGTGTGCGGGAGTGGCGGGTGTCCACCTTTGCCGGCCGTTTCCCCCGCACGCGCGGATGATCCTGACCCGTCAGCCCGGCACGGTCACTATCGAATTGGACCTGTCGCAAGACCACAGCGAGACGAGCCGCTACCTGGTGCGCGCGGATGGACGCTACCTGGCGTCGCAACGCACGAAACTTGTATTCGGGATTGCTCAGGACGACAAAGCATCAACCGTGCCGGCGACCCTGGCCCTGCCCGCGACGCTCCGCGTCGGCCTACACTGGATGCAACGGTTCTCAACCGGCGGTTTGCCGGTGGTGACCAAAAATAGGGTGGCGCGGCAAACAACCATGAAGATCGGCGGGGTGAACGTGATGGTGTATGAGATCGACGCCGATTCGAAGACCGGCGGCGCGCATCCTGGTACTGAGAACGATGTCAGCCTGCACTCGCCAAGCACGGGTCTGGATGTGCAATTGGCCATCCATCGCCGGATCGGCGGGGTATTCCCGTACACCATGGATCTCGACGCTACATTGGAATCACTGAAACCGCTCAAATAGCCTTGGGCAAGAGCAGCGGTAATGCCGGCATGAGTACGATCAGGTCCAGACCTCTTGCCGTACTCACTCCCCTACGGCAAACACTCCTAGCGCTGTATTGGTTCTCGCTCAGCTTCCACGCGGGCGCCTTACTTGGCGTCGCCATCCCGGCCCAGTTGTCAACCCTGGCCAACCCGGGCCGAGCCACGATCCTCCTCGCCGTGCTGGGCGGGGTCGGCGGTTTCGTTTCGATGGTCGTGCAGCCGATCGCGGGCGTACTGAGCGACCTCTCGCTGCATGCCTGGGGAAGACGCCGGCCGTATCTGGTTGGTGGGGCGGCCCTGGACACGGTGGGTCTGGTCGTGATGACGTGGACCAGTTCGATCAGCGTGCTGTTCGCCGGCTACCTCCTGGCAAGCTTCGGCAACGCGGTGAGCGGCGCCGCCTACCAGGCATATATCCCCGACCATGTACCTCCTCGGCAATACGGGGAATCCTCCGGCTACCTGGGTGCGATGAGCATGTTGGGCACGATCGTCAGCTTCGGCGTGGCCGCCATTCTGGTGTCTCCCCATCATGTAGCCGCGTTCTACGTGGTCACCGGGATACTGATCGCGGGTGGGGCGTTCCTCACCGCCGTCGCCGTGGCCGACCCCCCAGGCCGGACACCGACGCGTCCGGTCGTGCAATCATGGCGGGCGCTCTGGGTGGCGCCCTGGCGAAACCCGGATTTTTCCTGGGTCTTCGCCACTCGCGCCCTGATGATGCTCGCCCTGTACACCTTGTTCACGTTCGTCGCGTTCTATGCGCGCGACGTGGTGCATTTGACCCAATTCGTCCAGGGGGCGGCGGTGCTGGCCGGCGTGGCCACGGTGGCCGCGCTGGCGAGCGGGGTGGTGGCCGGAATACTGTCCGATCGGATTGGACGCAGGCCGCTGGTCAGTACCGCCAGCGTGCTTATGTCGACGTCATTGCTCGGCCTGGCCTTCTTCCACCAAATCAACCTGGTGTTGGCGCTCGGCGCGGTGTTCGGCCTGGCTCTGGGCATCTACATGGCCGTGGACTGGGCGCTCGCCGTGGATGTGCTGCCGGACGAAGGTTTCGCCGCCAAGGATCTGGGGCTCTGGGGTTTATCAATCAGTTTGCCGCAGGCGGCTGCCCCGTTCGTGGGCGGCGTCGTGCTCACCGTGCTCCGGCCGGCTGGACCGGCCGTCGCCTATGGCGTCCTATTCGCGGCAGCCGCCGGGTGTGCCGCCCTGAGCGGCGTGTTGGTATGGCACATTCGAGAGGCAAGGTAAAGATAAAGCTACTGCCGGTCTCTTCGGAAACGGAGATCCCCACCTACCCGGCAATTTTCGGATCGTGCCGGCTGGTTCGGAGGGAGGGAGGGAAACCGCGCAAGGAGATCGTCAATACTTAACCACGCCTCGCCGAGACGAAGGTGATCCAATGCCCTGCCTCCCTGGGCCAGAGGCCGTGGTCGTCCATAGATGGCCAGCATTGCGAGCATAAACAACCGAGCGAATGGGGCGCGAAGGGAGGGCTCGGCCGGGCGGAGTGTGAACCCAAAGCGCTGCAGGGCCTGGTAGAACACCGTTTCCGCCCAAATGACCCGGATGCCGGCCGGAATGGTGCCTTGCCGGATCAACTGGGCAAGTGCTTCAAGATCCTCGCCCCCGATTCGCGTCAGTCGCCAAGTCAAGCGCCTGACGCTCGGCTCGTCGGCTGTGAGCGCCGCCAGCGTCGGATTATCGAAATGCAGGCCGACGCACAGCTCGCCACGCTGAACCACCGCGCCGTCACGCAGCACGATCTCTCGCACGGGGAGCGGAGCGATCTCAAAGCGCGTAATGCCACCCTCACGTACCAGGCGGGTCGGCCGGCGCCGTTCCAGGATGCGCTCAACCAGCCGAAAGATATGCATGATCCCCCTCGGCCGGCCGAGACCCGATGCGCCCCACGGTGAGCGACCAAGACCAAGCACTGCCTGATCCAGCCACCGCTCCCAGCGCGGAATGGGCGAAGCGGTTCCCGTACCATGCACAGTCGCCCTCATTTTATGTCGCATGCCCGCTTTAAGCTCGTCCCTTCCATCGTTCTTTGTTCAGCATACCACCGCGTGGCCGGGGCTATGCCCGCACTATGGTATAGTGGAATATTGAGGATGGGCGATTGCCCGCGGCCTATGAAGAACGCGGCGGCACGCCCCTCGGGCGACAGGAGAATTGACATGGGACCGGAAATCGTTCTTGGCATAATCATACTGGCCTTCATAGCGCTGATGGCGCGGACCTTCCGGGTTATCCCCCAGGCCCGAGTCGGCGTTATCCAGCGCCTGGGCACATACCAGCGCTCCGCCGACAGCGGTTTAACCGTGGTGCTGCCTTTCATCGACAAGATGTTGCCCCTCCTCGATATGCGCGAACAGGTGATCAGCTTCGCGCCACAACCGGTGATTACCTCCGATAACGTAACGATCAACGTCACCAGTGTGATCTATTACCAGATCCTCGACGCGAAGAACGCTACCTATCAGGTGGCCAATCTGCTGCCGGCCATGGAGCAGATCGCCCAGACCACATTGCGTAATGTCATGGGCGGCCTCTCGCTCGATACCAGTCTGACCAGTCGCGACGAGGTCAACGGGCGCCTCCGCCTGGTGCTCGACGAAGTGACCGAGAAGTGGGGTGTGCGGGTCACCCGCGTCGAACTCAAGGATATCAGTCCTCCCAAGGACATTCAGCTGGCCATGGAAAAGCAGATGCAGGCGGAACGGAGCAAACGCGCCACCATTTTGCAGGCGGAGGGCGAAGCGCAGGCGGCGGTCTTGCGGGCGGATGGAGCGCAGAAGGCGCTCATTCTGGCCAGCGAGGGCGAACGGCAGGCGGCGATTCTGCGCGCGGAAGGCGATGGGCAAGCGATGATTACCGTGCAGCAAGCCCTGGCCGATTCGGTGCGCATGGTCTTCGAGGCGGTCAATTCGGCGGGCGCCACGCCGGAGGCGATGCAGTTCCAGTACATGCAAATGTTGCCCAAGCTGGCGGAGAATCCCGCCAACAAGGTGATCGTAGTGCCGGCCGATATGGCGGGGCTGGCCGGTCTGGCAACCTCGCTCGCCGAGATCACGCAGGGCGCGCGGCCGGCAGCACCGGCAAAGAACGGCATCAACGCCGCCGCTCGTCCAAGATTGGCGGCGGCGGACGCCACGTAACCGTCACATCGCGCCGGCCGTATACTGAGAGCGTACATTCATGCTTGGTGTGAACGAGGAGGATTTCTCCTCGTTCACACCAAGCATTTTAAGGTCAAGACCTCTGCACGGCATGTCCAGACGTCCTAACTAATAATAGTCGAGGAGAGAAGCGATGGCGGCGCCAACCTCGGACTCCCTGGCCGAACGTTCCCTGGGCACCACCGGCCTCCTGGTACATCCCCTGTGTATCGGCTGCGCCCCGTTGGGGAATATGCCCGAAACGTTCGCCTACTCCGTGGCCGAGGATCAGGCACTTGCCGTCATCCGCGCTATATTTGCCGGCCCGATTAACTTTCTCGATACCGCCGCCGCATATGGGGCCGGCGAAAGCGAACGGCGGATCGGGATCGTGCTGCGGGAACTGGGCGGCATACCGCCGGGCTTTGTCGTCGCCACCAAGGCCGACCGCGACCTCGAAACCGGCGACTTCAGCGGCGACCAGGTTAGGCGCTCGATCGAGCGTAGTCTTACCCTCCTTGGCCTGGATCGACTACAGCTTTGCTATCTGCATGACCCCGAGCACATCAGCTTCGAGGCGGCGATGGCGGCAGACGGCCCGGTCGAGGCGCTGTGTCGCGCCAAAGCGGAGGGCCTGGTTGACCACATCGGCGTAGCGGGCGGCCCCATTGACATGATGATCCGCTACGTGGAGACCGACCTTTTCGCGGTCGCGATCTCGCACAACCGGTACACCCTGCTCAACCAGTCGGCCGATCGGTTCTGGGACGCTTGCGCCCTGCACGGCGTGGCCGCGGTCAACGCGGCGCCCTATGGCAGCGGCATGCTGGCCAAGGGGCCGAGCAGTTACCCCCGCTACGCCTATCAGGATGCTTCGCCGGAGTTGCTGGATCAGGCTCGGCGTCTGGAGGCAATGTGCGCGCGCCACGACGTACCGCTTGGCGCCGCGGCGCTGCGGTTTTCGGTCCGCGATCCGCGCATCGTGTCCACGGTAGTGGGAGTGAGCAAGCCCGAGCGCCTGGCCCAGACGCTCGCTCTGGCCCTCCATCCCATTCCCGAGCAGCTCTGGGCGGAGTTGGCGACGGTCAATCCCACCCATGAGGATCCGGAGGCAAATCGCTTCCAATGATGCACGCTTCGTCGATAACCGGCTTGACAGGTAGCAAGAAGTTGCTGGCTCCTTTACTCATCCTCCGGTATACTACTATTAGGTCGTAGGATCTCTTATCCATCCAACACCCCGGCGTTCCCCTCCCCCCACCGGCGAACCTTATCCGCGCCTAAACGGTGATCAGGGACTGGAGCGTCGAGTTGAATGCCGCAATAGGGGAGTATGCAAGGATGACTCGGCTCGGACGATCGATCGCGGCCCTGGCGGTTCTCGCGAGTATTATCATTTCCGGATCATCGATAGTCCTGAACGCACCTGCCACGGCACACGCGGCCAAGAGCGTCCCTCTGCTCCTTCAGCCGGCCCTGACCGTCTCTCGCGTTGACGCCGGGGAGCGGGCCAGTCTATTCGTTCATGCCCCTGCCTTCGCGCAACTCGTTCTGTCTCTTACCTATCCTGGGGGCGGCGCGGCGTCCTATCAGGGCAAGACGGACGGCCATGGCCGGTATGTGTTCAGTTGGACCGTACCTGCCAATCTCAAACAGAGCGGCAATGCCCGTTTGCACCTCACCGTGCAGCGGGACGGCCGGCAAGCCGACTGGTCGGGGCACCTGGCGGTGCGCAAGGCGGCATTGCCTCCCCTCTTCATCCAGCCAACGGCCGATCATTTTGTAGCCGGGACGACGGTCGGCATCTTTATAAACACTAAACCCAACGCGTCTTTCACCTATCGACTGACCACTGCGGCCGGGGATGTGATCGCGCAGGGCTTCGCGGCAGCCGATGCTCAGGGCCGGTACGTGCTTGACATACCGGAAGGCTATCTGCCGCATCGGGCGGCCACCATACAGGTCGCGGTTACCGTGACCGGGCCGAGCGGCGCGCGAACGCGCACGACGCACTTCACACTGCTGCCGCGCCCGCCCCTTCCCCTTACGGTCAGCATCGTGCAGAAGGCGGTGCATACGGGACGTCCCCTAACCGTACTGGTGAAGAGCGCGCCGAGAGCCAAGGTCAGCCTCACTGTCGCGCTGACCTCGACGGTGCTGGCGCGGGGCACCGGGGTAACCGACGGGTCGGGCCGCTGGACCTTCACGACGGCGCTGGACCTGACGCTCGCCAAGGCGAAGGCGGCCCACGTCACCGTGCAGGCCAGCCATGGCATCGATCGGGCAGGCGGCCATACCTCTTTCCTGCTGCAACCCGGCACACCCGGCATCGTCGACCGTCTGGCAAGCCCCAACGATCCATCCCCGGACCTAACGAAGTATCTCACCCGGATTCCCGACAAAGTGATCATGATCAACGCGGAAACGTCCGGACAGACCCTTCGCGCCTACGATCATGGCGTACTGGTGCATGAGGATTATGTCACCACCGGGATGCCGCAACTGCCGACCCCGGCAGGCACCTACCAGGTGATGGCAAAGTACTCACCGTATGAGATGATCTCGCCCTGGCCGGCAGGCTCGCCCTTCTATTACCCGCCGAGCATGACCAACTTCGCCATGCTGTTCAGGAACGGCGGCTATTTCATCCACGACGCGCCCTGGCGTGCCGTCTACGGCCCGGGCACCAACCTCCCCCATGCCAGCGATCCCGGTGAGCCGATCGGCACTCACGGCTGCGTGAATCTTCCCTACCCGGATATGGTGTGGATGTGGAACTGGACTCCGGTCGGCACCACGGTGGTCGTGTACTGAGCAGCGATAAGGTCGAGGGGAGCCGGTCCGCCGGCTCCCCTCGACCTCGCGGCGTGGTGGAGCAGAACGGTTCGTTATGTGTAGGTGTGATGCCAGCCGATAATGACCTCTATCGCGCCCCGGGCGACATCTGGTGGGACGACGCACACGCCCTCTCCACGCTCCGTACCATGGTGAACCCCGGCCGCGTCCCCTACTTTCGGCGCATCTTGCTCGCCACGCTCGACCTCAATCCCCGCGCCGTTCGCGTCCTCGAAGTGGGCTGCGGCGGCGGCTTGCTGGCGGAGGAAATTGCCGGACTTGGCTTCCCGGTGACCGGAATCGACCCGTCCGAACCGGCTCTCGCCGTCGCCCGCGCCCATGCCGCGCGCTCCGGGTTGGCCATCGACTACCGACTGGGAGTCGGCGAGGCCATCCCTTTTCCTGATGCTTCTTTTCCGGTGGTGTTATGCTGCGACGTGCTCGAGCATGTCGCCCACCTCGAGCCGGTGATCGCGGAGATTGCCCGCGTCCTCGCTCCCGGCGGCGTGTTTCTGTACGACACAATCAACCGTACCATGCTAAGTAAGTTGATCGTGATCAAAGTGACCCAGGAATGGCGCGCCACCCGCTTCGTCCCCACTAATCTGCACGACTGGGATCAGTTCATCAAGCCGACCGAGCTTAGCGCCGCATTGCATCGCCACGGCCTGGAGAACGTCGAGACCATCGGACTCCGCCCCGCTCTTCGCCCGCTACGGATCCTTCAGGCCGCCCGCCGCTTTCATAAAGGCGCGATCAGTTTCGGTGAAGTGGGGCGGCGTCTGGCGTTCCGCCCTACCCGGCTCCTGGGCTGCTCGTACATGGGCTACGCGCGCCAACCCCTACTCGCAACCGTGCGTGCCCAATAGCACTCCCCGCGCCCATAAAGGGGGCACCTTTGTGTGGCACATGGCGGACGTTCTTGCCGTGTACCTCCCGTCCCTACGACCCGCACCATCCCTGGCACTCACTCGCCCACCTCGGCTGTTCCCGAGAATGAAACGACCCTGTGGCACGAGAGCGGAGATAGACAGCGACCATTTTGAGCAGTACCATGGACCCGCCGGAAGTTCACATCGGACCTGCGGACAGCACGCCTCGCGATACTGGCCCTGGATGCGGATCGGGGACGAGCATGGCCAATCGTAAGATCGATCATCTCAAGCAGATACCCATATTCTCGCGCTGCACAAAAGCCGAGTTGGAGAGCCTCGCTCAGAACACCGACGAAGTTGACCTGGAAGCGGGACGCACGCTGATTGTGCAGGGTCGCCCGAACCACACCTTCTTTGTGATTCTGAAAGGTGAGGTGGATGTAGAGGTTCATGGGCAACCGACCGACCACCTGGGACCGAGACAAGTCTTCGGTGAGATAAGTATGCTGGACGGTGGACCTGCTACGGCAACAGTGCTTACGTCGACGCCGGTCGAGGCGTTGGTGATGAGCCGTACGCAATTCCACAATGCTATCAAGGCGAACGAGACTATCGCCCTCCGAGTCATGGCGGTCATGGCCGAACGGCTGCGACGGATAGGGCTGACCGCAGGAGTTGGCTAGTCCGGATCGCGCAGTCGGCTTATTAACACGTGGTCAAGATTGCGTACCCGCGAGCGTGCAATCAGGCAACAATCTCATGAATAATCAGGGCTAAGGAGCCAATCCGTCACTGGGCTGCCCGTTGTTCTCCACCAGGGCGCGGATCGCTATCACTACGGCCGCGGCGCCAGGGTCCGGGTGACCTACCGTCCGCTCCCCCACCCAGCCGGCCCGGCCCACCTTGCTCTGCATCGGGATGGTCGCCGCCTCCCCGGCTTCCGCCGCGGCAAGGGCCAGGGTACCCGCTTCCTCCAGGCTGACGCCTGCCGCCGCTGCTGCCTGCATCGCCTCTACAGCCGGGATCAGCGCGTCGAGCAGCGTCTTGTCGCCGCGCTGAGCTTTACCGCGCTCACGGATACCAGCCTCGGCGGCGGCAAGGCCACGCGCCAGGAGCGGCAGATCGATCGCCGCTGCCCCCTTGAACTCGCGACCCAGGCGCATACCCGCCGTGGCAATTAAAGCGCCGATGGTGGAAGCCGCGGCCCGATTGAAGGCCATGCCTGCCCGGCTGATCAGCACGCCCGGCTCGGCATCCGCCAGGCCGGCCAGCTCCGCCGGAACCGCTCGCGCGCCCAGTCGCATGGTTACGCCCATATCCCCATCGCCCAGTGCGGCATCCAGAGCATTTAACCGATCGGCATGATCCTCCAGCGCCTTCGCCATTGCCGCCAGGCCGTCGCGCACCGCCTTTGCGTCAAGCGACGTACTCATGACCGCGCCGTCCGCACAAAGAACGGCGATTCCGCGGCGGCGTCCAGCAAGGGCGTCAATTGATCGTCCAGGCGAAGCAGGGTCAGCGAAGCTCCAGCCATCTCCAGGGAGGTCGCGAACTCGCCGACGAAAGCGCCATGTACCCGTACATTGAGCGCCGCCAACCGCCGATGCACCTGCCGGTAGAGAATGTACAGTTCCTCGGGTGGCGTAGCGCCCAGTCCATTCACCATCACCGCCATCTCGGTGCCGCCTTCGTGGGGCAGTTCGGCCAGGATCGCGTCGAGCAACTGATCCGCGATGCGATCGGCGGGTTCAAGCGGTCCTCGGCGCCGACCCGGCTCACCATGGATGCCCATGCCGATCTCCATCTCACCCTCGCCCAGGGTAAAGGTGGGCGTCCCGACCGCGGGCAGCGTGCAGGAAGAAAGGGCCACCCCCATAGTGCGCGTGTTGGCCAGGGCATGGCGGGCCGCCGCCTCCACCTCGTCCAACGAGCCGCCCGCCGCGGCGCGAGCGCCGGCGATCTTGAACGCGAAGACCATGCCTGCCACCCCACGGCGGCGGGCGGCTTGATCGGGCGGCGCGGACGCCACGTCCTCGGCCACCAGCACGGTACGCACTTCGATATCCTCCATGGCCGCCATCTCCGCCGCCATCTCGAAGTTCATCACGTCACCGCCGTAATTGCCGTAAATATAGACGACGCCGGCCCCGCCGTTGATCGCCCGGGTCACGGCGAGCATGGTATCCGGGTTGGGCGATGAGAAGACGTTGCCGACCGCGCCGCCGTCGAGCAGCCCCCGACCCACGTAGCCCTTGAAGACGGTGAGTTGGCCCGATCCGCCTCCCGTGGCCAGCGCGACCTTGCCCGCTACCGGGGCATCGGCGCGCACGATGGCCCGCGGCTCAGCCGCCGCGCGTAGCTGACGTGGGTGCGCGAGCAGGAGACCATCCAGCATCTCATCCACAAAATCTCCAGGATCGTTGATGATCTTTTTCATGTTATCCCTCGCTTCCCGTAGGCTGGCGTGCGCTCCGGAGGCCGGTCTCTCTGCATGATAGCGCGCCAAGCACCTCGCGCGTCATTGACTACGCAAGCGTATCAACTCGGCCGGGCATCACTGCTACTGAACCACGCGGCGGATCATCCGCCTATGCGCCCCCGGACAGTTTGGGCTATCGACCTGGACGATTTCCCGCATCTGGCTGAGGTTGGACGTATCAGGCTGGACCAGGGCGGCGCGGGCGTCACGTACAGCGGCACAGCGATCGTGTGCCCAGGTGGCCTCGGCCAACGCCAGTTGGGAAGCGGTCTGCCCGGGATGGCCCACGGTGGGATCCAACAGGGCTCGCCGCCAATCGGCCACGGCGGATGCGCGCCGACCAAGGGCAAGTTCTGCCTGTGCCCGTAAGCGGTAGCCGTCCCCGTCCCGGGGATCGAGGGCAAGAGCCCGGTTGGCCAGCGTGAGCCCGAGGGAAGGATTGCCCTGCCAGTCGGCAACCTCGGCCCAGGAGGTGAGGGGATCGGGATGATGCGGGGCCAGGGCTGCGGCGTGGGCAAAGGCCAGGGAGGCACGGGTCAGCCACTCTTGATTCCAGGTTCGCGGTTGGTTGAAATCGTGGCCCAGTCCCGCCCAGCGCTCATAGGCTTTCCCGGTGTCGCGGAACTGGTCCGGATTGTAGGGGTTGAGCCGCGCCGCCTGGCCGAAATCGCTCAGCGCCTGGGCATAGAGTTGATTCGCCTCGGCGGCGGCGGTACCTCCGACCTGCCCCGCGTCCTGAGCCCAGCCGATCAGAGTGGTGCCAAGGTCCAGCAGGTACTCCTCCCGCTGGGGTAGGCCGGGGGCGTCGGCCAGAGCCTGTTCCTGATCGGCGGCGGCGGCGGCAAACTGCCGCAAGGCGAGCACCGGCTGGGTCGAGCGGCCGGC
>JAICHN010000097.1 GCA_025924845.1 Chloroflexota bacterium
ACGCGGCTGGTCAACACCGCTACCTACGTGCGCGGCGCCTTGTTGCCGCGTCTGCCCGAACGGCCCGCCGCCCCCTGGGTCGAATACGATCTTCCACCGGCGCAACGCGCCGCGCGCCCAGACTTGCACTAGCGTGGCAGCCATGGTCGTGAACGAGGCACAGGGGCTGGTGGAGTTGCTGCGTACTCTGGTGGCCATCCCCAGCGTCAATCCCGAGATGGATCGCCGGAGCGAGGGCGAGGGCGCGGTTGGCGACTTCGTGGTCGAGTGGGCCAACTCCGAGGGTTTCGCGGTCAGCCGCCAAGAGGTACGGCCAGGCAGGAACAATGTGGTGGTTGACCTAGGCCTTGGGGAACTGCCCACTCTGGCCCTGGTGACCCACCTGGATACCGTGCCTTTTGGCACGCTGACCGATCGAGCGCGGGCGATCGCGGTCGAGGATGGCCGCGTCTACGGGCGAGGCGCCTGCGACGCCAAGGGGTCGCTGGCCGCCATGCTCACTGCCTTGAGTGTGCTGCGCGAACGGCGCGACGAGTTGCGGGTGAACGTGCAGGTTGCCGCCATGGTCGATGAGGAGCACACCTTCCAGGGTGTGCTGGAATATATCCGACGCTTCACCGCGGATGCCCAACCGCTCGCTGCTATCGTGGGTGAGCCGACCCGACTGGATGTGGTGGTCGCCCATAAGGGAGTGCTCCGCTTCCGCCTGGAGACGGTTGGCCGGGCGGCCCATTCGTCCCGACCGGAGGAAGGGATCAACGCGATCGATCAGATGACCGTCGTGCTTGCCGCGCTCCGTGCCGCCTTCACGGCCAATCCGCCGACGCCCCATCCACTGGTGGGGGGCGCGACCTTCACGGTGACCCAAATCGAGGGAGGCATCGCGCCGAACGTAGTTCCCGAACGCTGTTCGGTCGTGGTTGACCGGCGCCTGTTACCTGGTGAAACGGCGGCCTCCGCCCTGGTCTGGGTGGACGCGCAACTCGACGCCTTGCGCACAGCCGACCCGACCTTGCGCATCCTGCGCCATGATCCCTTCGTGGCGGATGACGCGCTGTTTACGTCGCCTGACGTGCCGCTTGTCAAGGCGGCGCTGGCGGCGCGTGCTGGACAGCTCGGCCCGGCCCAGGCTGTCGGTGTCTCCTTTGGTACCGATGGGAGCAAGTTGGCAGCGCGAGCCGGTATTCCCACGATCGTGCTGGGGCCGGGCGACATCGCGCAGGCGCACACGGCGGACGAGTGGATCGAGGTGGACCAACTGGTGCAGGCAACGCATAGTTATATCGATTGCGCGCTTGCCCTGGGTGGCGTGTGATGGCGCAGGAACCGGCGCGACCCTTCAACCTCACCAACCGCGTGAGTATGGTGACGGGCGCCGGGCGAGGGATCGGGCGAGCGACGGCGCGCGTGCTGGCCGGCGCGGGCAGCGATCTGGTGCTGGTCGGCCGCGGCGAGGCGGCATTGCGCGAGGCGGACGAGGAGGTCCGCGCGATAGGCCGCACCGCCCTGGTGGTGGTAGCCGACGTAGGGGATCCCGACGTGGCCGCCCGTTCAGTACGGGCCGCGCTCGAACGTTTTGGCCGGCTTGATATCCTGGTCAACAATGCCGGAATCCACAGCGCGGGCCACATCGAAGTGATCGACGACTCGACATGGGAGACCGTACTGGCGGTCAATCTCGACTCGGCCTATCGCTTCTGCCGAGCGGCCTTTGGACCGATGCGTGAACGCGGTTGGGGACGAATGATCAACATCGCCTCGATCACCGCGCAGACCGGCGGGGTGAGTGGCTCGGTGGCCTATAGCGCCGCCAAAGGCGGTATGCTGGCGCTGACCCGCACCCTGGCCCGTGACGGCGCGCCGCACCGGATCACGGTAAACGCGGTGTCGCCGGGCCAGATCGATACGGGAATGAGCCGAGCTATGGACCCCGAGGCGCTGCGCCGAGTGGAAGCAGCCATTCCGCTCGGCCGCCTCGGCACGCCGGAGGAGGTTGCCTACGCGGTCTTGTTCCTGGCGTCCGAGGAGGCAGGGTTCATCACCGGCACGACTCTGGATGTGAATGGGGGGATGCTCAAGCGCTGATCGCGACGATCGGACTCGGATCATATGGGCCTCCGGCCGCGACCGGGAGTCGCCAATTTCCTTGGCGCGGCCGGCGCCCGCGGACGCCGTGATGATCGCGGAGAAAAATGATCCGTAGGCGGAGTGGAGGAGAAACAGGATGGAAGACATCCGGATTGGCCTGATCGGCGCGGGGTCGGTAGGCGGCTGGCATCTGACGAGCTATCGGAAAGCGGGCGCGACCATTGTGGCGGTGGCCGATCCCAATGAGCAGCTTGGGGCGCAACGAGCGGCCGAGTTCGGCTGCCAGTACCACGCCGACTACACCGCTATGTTGGCTGCCGAGCAACTGGACGCGGTGAGCGTCTGTACACCGCCCTTCTTGCATCGCGAGCATGTGCTGGCGGCCATGGATCGAGGGCTGCACGTGCTCTGCGAAAAGCCGTTCGCGGCTTCGATGGAAGACGCGCTCGCCATGACGGCCGCCGCGGCCCGGAGTAAACAGACCTTGCAGGTCGGCTTCGTACACCGGTTCTACGAGCCTGCCCAGCGTGCCCGTGCCTACGTCCGGGAAGGGAAGCTGGGCAAGGTAATCTCCTTCCACAATCGATTCGCGGTCGATAACCGAAAGGCCTATCGAGACTGGGTGCTTGATCCGCGACGGGCAGGCGGCGGTACCTTCATGGACACCGCCATGCACTCGGTCGATCTTTTCCGCTTCGTGATTGGCGAGATTGTGGCGGTCACCGCCCACCAGCGAACCGTAGCCGAGGGGTTGCAGGTAGAGGATACCGGCGTGCTGGTCGTGCGATCGGAAGACGGAGTGCTGGGCGTGATCGAAGCGGACTGGATGACGCCGACGATCGACTACAACTTCGCGGTCTACGGCATGAACGGCGCGGTGCGAGTCGGGTACGAGCCGGCCGAACTGCTCTCCTGGATTGGCCCGGAGGCAAGCTGGACGCAAGAGCCCCTGGCATCGCCGGAAGCTGGAGCGCGTTTCGACCGCGAGATCGAGCACTTTCTGGATTGCGTTCAAGGCACGGCTCAGCCTGCCGTGACGGCACAGGATGGACTGCGGGCTCTGCAAGTAATCCAGGCCGCGTACAAATCGGCCGCGACGCGGGCCGAAGTTGCCTGCGGTCCGGCATAAGTCTACTGCCTACCCTCAAAGCTTCTGTTACACTGGCATCGAACACGCGGGCGGACTCTGCGGGCCGAGGGCGGCGCTATGAGTTCGCCATGGCACATCCACTGAAACCGGATCCGGCGCTTGTAGGGTCAAGAGCACTCGGCCGCGCCTTCCCGCATGGAACTGAGTGGCGACGCGGGCGGGCCAGACATAGGTCAACCGTGGGAAGGGGAATTCGCGCCGGTGCATATTGCGATCGATCCCGCGGCGGTAAAGGTCAGCCCCGGCGGTAAAGTCGTCGTCTCGCTCGCGATACGCAATTCCGGGCCAGTGGTCGATCGCTATCTGCTCACCATTACCGGCCTGCTGGAGGCATGGTATACGCTGGGCCGCGCGGCGGCGTCGTTGGGTCCGGGGAGCGAGGAGACCATTCCGCTCACCATTCACCCCCCGGCCGGCGAAGCGACGCATGCCGGAACCTATCCGGTCACCGTGCAAGTCGCCTCCGCGGACGATCCGAGCGGCGAGGCGTCCGCCGGGCTTACCGTGGTGGTCACCGCGGCGGGCAGCGTGACGATGAATCTTACCCCGCGTCAGGCACAGGGCCGGTCAGCCGTCTTTAAGGCGACCTTCCTCAATCGTTCCAACTCCGACGCGACCATGGTGCTTACGGCCGATGACGAAGAAAACGCGCTCGACTTTAGAATGCGGCCCGATGAAACGGTGGACGTGGCGGCGGGCGACGAGGTAACGGTCGCGGTACGCGTACGGCCCGAAGAGCGCCATTTCGTTGGCCAACCACGCGCCTATACGTTTACGCTCACCGCGATGCACGAGGACGACCCCTTTCCGGTCACCATGGATCCCACACTGACCACGAAGGCACGCTTCACCTACATCCCCAGGGCGCAATCGCTGAGCCTGCCGAACTGGCTCTGGTATCCTATACAGCTCATTTTCAAGACATTGCTGATCGTGGTAGCCTTGTTCCTGGTCTTTCTGCTGCTCAAGACCATCGCGACCGGCGGAACAGGTGGGGATAAGGCGGCCTCGGCCCAGGTGATGGCGCTGCGGGCGACGATCGCCGCGGCTACGCTGACTCCGGGCAGCGGGAAGGCAGCGGCTACGGCGGGCGCGCAATTGACCGCTATTGCGCAGGGCACGAAGGTCGTGCTCGCGGCGGCCGGGCCGAATGAAGCCGGCTCCGCCACGGCCACGCCAACCGGCACGACCGCCGGCAAGGGTGCCGGATCGAAGTCTGGGCCAGGCAACGGCAAAGGACACAAGACCCCGGTACCGCCCGCGCCCACACCGAACATCACCCAATTCACCCTGATCCCGAGCGGCAGCTATGTTGCCGCCACCTGGCAAATTGACGGGGCCACGTCGGTGCAGCTAAATGGCCAGGATGTCCCGCTCAACGGGGCGATCGCGTTACCGGCGGGCGCCACGGTTGCCCTGCTGCAAGCGTTTAACGGTAAATCCTCCGTGCAACAAGCGCTGCCCGTGCCCACCTTGAGCACGGACCTCACGGGAGGGACGGGTGATGCCGCGGCCGGCGCCGGCGGAGCCGCTGGGACCAGTGAAGATGTGACGGGCGGCGCGGGCGGGAGCGGCGCGGCAGCCGTCCCAACCAGTCCCCCACCTACCGTGACCCCGCTGCCCACGGCCACCTCCTATCCAACCTCAACCCCACTGCCGACCGCGCTCCCTACATCCACCGCGCGGCCCGCGCCCACGGCGACCACTCGGCCGACCAAGGCGCCCCCTCCACCTCCCACCGCTACGGGTACCGCTACGGTACTGCCCACCGCCACAACACCGCCCACGGCCACGGCCACGGCTATGGCGACCGGCACCGCTACGCCGACCGATACGGTAACCGCCAGTCCAAGCGCGACGCCCAGCCGGACCGCCAGTCCAAGCCCTACCACGACCAACACGGCGAGTCCGAGCCCAAGCCCAAGCCCAACCACCACGGATACCTCGACGGCGACCTTCACCCCCGTCCCGGACACCGCTACCGGTACCCCAACCGCCACCAAGACCATCGCGCCAGTGCCAACCGTGACCGTGCGGGGCACGGAAACGATCACCGGCACGGTGAAAGGCACCTCGACCGTTGTTTTCAGGGACATAGCCCCGACCAGTACCATTGCCGGCCCGTCCGCATCGACGGTTACCGCGACGATTGTCTCCGAGGCGACTATCCCGGCAGCAGGCACGGCGGGCCCTGTGGCACCGCAGCGGCCGACCTGGCATCCGGCACGCCGACCGTAGCGACGTAGGCTCGCCGCTGAGGCTAGTAGATTCAGGTCGTTCCGAGCAGGAATTGATCGATCAGTCGGCGCGAAATGCTGATTGGGGTCGGAATATTCGGCATATTGTCTCGGGTGAACCACTGTGCATCGGCCAGTTCGGTGGGATCGATTCGGATGTCTCCCCCGGCCCAGCGTGCCGTAAAGCCGACCATCAACTGGTGGGGGAAGGGCCAGGGTTGGCTACCGAAGTAGGTGATATCACGCACCGTAATGCCAAGTTCCTCGTAGATCTCGCGCGCCACCGCGTCCTCCAGCGTCTCACCTGGCTCCACGAAGCCGGCAGGCGTACTGTACATACCATCGGCGAAGGCGAGCCCGCGCGCGAGCAGAATCTCATCGCCGCGCGTCACCTGCACAATGACGGCGGGTGAGAGTCGCGGATATGCGGTGTGACCGCAGGACGGACAGCGCATCGCGCGCTCACCGGGTACGGGCTCGGTGGCGGCGCCGCATTGCCCGCAGAAACGATGAGTACGATCCCAGGTAAGCAATTGCGTTGCTCGGCCCGCCACGGCGAGCAGATCATCGGGGAGGGCGCCAAACAGGGCGCGGATGGAGCGAAAGGCACAACCATCCATGGTCGCCGCGTCGGAGGAAAGCGCGGCGGCGAAGCAATCACGATCGGCCAGACGTCCGAGGTAGAGAATACGGAGGGGGGAAAGTTCCAACTCCGCGAGGTCGGCCGCGAACGGGAGAGTAATAGCGTCGGCGCCCTCCAGGATGAGGAGACGATCGTCACGGAAGGCGAACCACCAGGCCGGGCCGACCCGATCCGCGGCTGGGCTCACCGCCGGGAAAAAGTTGCCGCCGCTGCCTACTCCCAACATAGCCGTCCCCCTCTTTCACACACTCCGCAGGGTACCGTACCACGGGCACAAGGGCGAGGACCAATGAGAGGTGGCGGGGATCGACGACCGGATGACGATCTGGTCCGAGCGTTGATGCCCGCCTTGCCTTAAGCCGCGGGCCGCCCTGCCTCACCGGTTCCCTCCTGCAGCGGATACCGCGCCGATCCATACTTACTATAGAGGGCGCGCCGCGGCGATGCGTGCAACGGCGAGGCAATGGCCCGTGGGCCTGCCCGGCCCTACACGTTTGGATCGGCCCACGCGGGCTGCACAATCGCACAAGAGAGGCTGCTGAGTATGGCTACTACACAACACGAAGTCGAGGCGTACGTGTCCCATCTCGCTTTCCCGGCCAGTAAGGAGGAATTGATCAATGGGCTTCTGGCCGGGGATGCGCCGGGCCGCATGATCGCCCTGGTCGAGCGCCTGCCCCGCGCAAACTACGCCGACCCGCAACACCTGCGCCAGGATCTTGAAGAGGTTTCACGGCTACACGCCGAAGAGGTGGCAACGGCTCGTACGTACGAGGACTTCCTCGCCATCGTGACCCGTCATGTCGGTGACCTACAGCATGTGACCAAGAATGCCTTTAACCATGTCGTAGCTTATGTCATCCATATCGCCCAACAACTCGGCACGCTGGACGAGACGAGCGCGCCGCCCATGCAACAACGGCTCGAGGCAGCCTTTGCCGGCATGCGCGACGCCATGTCCGATGTGTATGATGATGAAGCACCCGTCGATCCGTGGGAGGATTTGCCTGACGTTCAGCGTTAGTGCGGGAACGACCATGCTCCTGGTCGTCTGTCACCGCTCTTTGGTCGTACGCCCCCGCCCCCGCGGTCCCCGGCCCGGCGTTCAGGGCGCATTATGCGTGATGACAGACGACTAGCCTCTAAAGCGCGCGGCGCTTGTGCCGATACCTGATCAAACGAGCGATACGACTCAGGTGTGGGCCGATCGCCTAAAGGTTGATAGAGACTGGCGTATCCATGGAAGCAGCAATGCCCAACCCTGAGCTGGACCGGCAGGTGGTTATGTTCCGGCTCGGAGACGGTAGGTACGCGGTGGAAATCACCGCCGTCCGCGAGATCATCCGGCCCCAGCCTATCACGGTGGTGCCCCTGGCGCCGCCCTTCGTGGTCGGCGTACTCAATCTGCGCGGTTCCATTGTCCCCGTCCTCGATCTGCGCCGTCGCTGCGGTTTAGCCGCCGCTTCTCAAACGCGAGAGTCCCGGGTGGTCGTGGTCCAGGTTGAGGGCCTCACGGTCGGCTTGCAGGTCGATAGCGTCTCCGAGGTTGTCACCCTTTCACCTGATTGCATCGAGCCCGCCCCTAGCCTGACCGACGGCGGTCAGGAGCAACTGCTGCTCGGTGTAGCCCGCCTTGACCAACACCTGATCATGCTTCTGAATCTCGACGCGGCGGTCACTACGGTTGGCCAGGCCACGCCGGTTGACGCCTTAGCGTGAACGCGTTCGCCGCTCACCCCTGAAATCGCGGCCCCGCCGGCCGCCGGCATACACATCCCGCGGCGGGCGGGGCCGCTTCCGCTTTCTTCCTGGGCGTCGCTATACTCCCTCCGGCTACCAGGAGGCGGGCTTTCGACCCCGCTTGCATCGGGCTTGCGGCCCCTGGGGGAGTGAAGCATGGGTCTGATCAATTCGCTGTCCATCACCGACTCGGCGCTCACGGCTGAACGCTTGCAGATGGATGTCATTGCCAACAATACGGCCAACCAGAATACCACGCACACGGCCGAGGGCGGACCCTATCGTGAAGAGGAAGTGGTCCTCACTCCCGGCGGCGTGGAGAACAACGTGCGGGGCGGCTTGGCGAACGCCGGGGTCCAGGTGGCTTCGATCGTGCAGGATGCACGGAAGCCGCGTTTGGTCTACGACCCCACCAATCCCGACGCGAACCAGCAGGGCTACGTGGCCTATCCCAATATCGATCCCATTACCCAGACCACCAATATGATGGCTGCTCAGCGCGCCTATCAAGCCAACATCACGGTGGCCGACAACGTGAAGTCCATGGCGCTTGATGCGATCAGCCTCGGCCATATTTAGTCGCCGCCGGAAGGAATGACCGCGTGAATCCGATTTCCAATATCCCCTCGCTGCCTCCATTCAGTATCCCGAACTCTACCGCGCTACCGGGTGTGCCCAGTCTACCGACCGACGCAACCTCACCGTCGCAACCGGTCGATGGGAGCGCCTCGACCGCCGCCGCTTTTACCCAATCGCTCACCGATGCGATTGGCAGCCTGTCGGGCGCCCAGAAAAATGCCGACGCGGCGGTGGCCGGGATCGCCGACAACAACGGCACCGACATTCATACCGCGATGATCGCCATGGATCAGGCATCGCTCAGCATGCAGCTCGCCGTGCAGTTACGGGACAAGGGCGTCGAAGCCTATCAAACTTTGCTCAACATGCAGATGTAGCGGGAGAAGCTGAGACCTCCCATGCAAGAGATCCAGATCACCATGCGACGGCTGTGGGATCAACTCAGCTGGGTCCAGCGCGGCGCCATTATCGGCGTCAGCGTGGCCACGCTGGGCGCCGTCTATTTCCTCTTCATGTGGGCAAGCGCTCCCTCCTACGCCGTCCTGTTCAGCAGTCTTTCCAATCAAGACGCGGGCGCCATCACCACCCAACTTGATGCCGCCAAGGTGCCCTACCAACTCTCCGACGGCGGCACCACGATCATGGTGCCCTCGTCGCAAGTGGACGCCGAACGGATCAAGTTGGCGAACCAGGGACTGCCCTCCTCGGGCGTGGTCGGTTTCTCCCTATTTGATAAAACCAGCATCTTCCAGGGAGACAGCTTCACTGAGCAGATCAATTACACCCGCGCTCTTGAGGGCGAGTTGACTCAGACTATTTCACAGGTCCAGGGGGTGCAGTATGCCAGGGTCAATATCGTGCTGCCCCAACAAGACCTATTCAGCAGCGATCAGGCCCAACCTACCGCGTCGGTCCTCCTCAAGATGGGTACGGGCGGGGCACTCTCCGGTGACCAAATCGCGGGCATTCAGCACCTCGTGGCCAGTGCCGTGCAGGGCCTCAAAGCGGACGCCGTTACCATCGTGGACGGCAACGGCACCATCCTCTCCAGCAACTCCGGCACCGACCCCGCCGCTGCCGCCGGCCTAACCGCGCTCCAGGCCCAGACGCGCTACGAAAGCAACCTGGAGGCCCAGCTTGGCGCCATGCTCGATACGGTGGTGGGACCGGATAAGGCCGTGGTACGGGTGGCCGCGACCATGAACTGGACGCAGAGCGAGGCTACCGGCACCGTCTACGCGCCGCAAAGCCCTTCCAGCCCAGTCAGCAGCGCCAAGACCACGAGCAGCCGATCACAGGGGCCCTCCTCGGCGGCCGGCGGCGTGGCCGGCGTGGCCTCCAACGCCCCGACCTACGGGGCAAACGCCCAGGGCACCACCACGTACACGCAAACCCAAAAGTCCGCCGATCTTACGTATGCCAATACCATGACCACCACCCACGTACTGGCCGCGCCGGGCGCTTTGCAACGGCTGTCCGTGGCCGTGATGTTGGACGGGGTGTCGGACCGCAAGGAGATCGCTTCGATCCGCCAGGCCGTCAAGGCAGCGGTCGGTTTGCAGGCGGCGCGCGGCGACCAACTGAGCATCACCAGCGTGCCCTTCGATCAGACCACCGCCAAGCAAGCCGCCGCCGCCCAGGCGTCCCAACAGCAACGCGACTTGATTCTCAGTATCGCCCGCTGGGCCGCCCTGATCATCGTACCGATCATCCTCCTGTTCCTCCTGCGCCGCCTGCTTGTACCGGCCCGATTGCGGCCCTACGAGGCCGATGGGCGCGGCAACGTGCAGGTGCTTGAGCACGGCGGTGACCTGACCGGCGTCGTCCCCGTGGCGGCGTTGGAAGGGGCACATATGCAGTTACGCCAATCACTGGCCGAGGTGGCGCGCGAAAAGCCGGAGATATTGGCGGGCATGATCGGACGCTGGATTGAAGAGGACCACGCATGAGCACCGCGCCGCGCCGATACGAGGATTTGGACGGCAGTGACAAGGCCGCCGTGCTCCTGATGTGCCTCCCCTCGGACGGATCGGCCAACGTGCTGCGCCAGTTGCCCGAATCGCAGGTTGAACGTATCACGTCTCGCATGTTGGAACACGAGCAGGTCAGCCCCGAGGCTCAGGAGCAATTGCTGCGCGAGGCAGGCGACCTCGCCGCGGCCCATGAGTACGTCATCGCGGGCGGCATCCCCTACGCGCATCGTCTACTGAGCGATGCGCTTGGGGCCGAACGGGCTCAGGAACTGATCGAGCGCCTGATGGCGCGGCTCAAGGCGCAGCCGTTTCACTACCTGGGCGGCGTGGAAGGAAGTCAGATCGCAACTTTCCTCCACAATGAGCACCCGCAGACCATCGCCCTCGTCCTCTCCCACCTCAATGCCCGACAGAGCGCCGATATTCTCACCCTCCTGCCCGAAAAACTGCAGCCGCAGGTGAGTCTCCGTCTTGCCAACATGGGCGCGATCAATCCGGCCACGATCACCCAGGTGGAAACCGCCCTGAAGAAGAAACTCTCCACGGTGCTGGACAGCGAGTCGCGCAGCAAGACCGGCGGTGTCGAATTCCTGGTCAAGGTATTGACCAATGTCGATCGCGGCACCGAGCGCTCCATTATGGAGGATCTCGATACCGTCGATCCTGAACTGGCGGCTGATATCAAGCGGCAGATGTTCATGTTCGAGAATCTTGTGCAGCTTGATGATCGCTCCATTCAGCGTGTTCTGCGCGATGTGGATAGTCGCGACCTTGCCCTGGCCCTGCGCGGCGCCAACCCCCTGGTGCGGGACAAAGTATTCGCCAATATGTCGTCCCGCGCCGCCGACAACGTACGCGAGGAGATCGAGGCCAGCCCGCCGGTTCGCCTCCGCACCATCGAGGAGGCGCAACAGCGCATCGTGGATGTCGTGCGCCGGCTGGAAGAAGGCGAAGAAATCACGGTCAGCCGAGGAGGCGATGATGTCTTGCTCTAAGCCCAGGGCTACCCGATGACCCGCGTGCTCGGTCGCACCACTCCCGGAGCGGCACAGGCATTACCACGAGCCTGGCGAGGAAGCTCGACCGGTCGGGACGAAGCGGGTGAGGCACGAGCCGAGGCGGCGCGTATTTTGTTCGACGCGCGAGTGCGGGCGCGCGCGCTCACCGCCGAGGCCAGGGCCGCCGCCGACGCGGCGATCGCGGGCGAATCGCGCCAGGCCCGCGAACGCGGCTACGCCGATGGCCTGGAGCTGGCCCGCCGTGAACTGTCCCATATCGTGGAGCGCCTGGACGGCCTGGTGGGCGCCGCCCGCGTCGCTCACGCCGAGAATGCCCAGCAGCTCGACCAGATGGCGCTTACCCTGGCTATTGCCCTGGCCCGCATGGTGGTGCGGCGTGAGTTAAGCAGTGTGCCGGATACGCTGCTCGACGTGGCGCGCGCCGCCCTGGCCGAGATGGCGGTGGAAGCGGAAGTATCGCTACGCGTCCACCCTGAGGACGTGCCCTTGTTGCGCGACCGCTTACCCGAACTGGGCCTGGGTAGCCTGTTGGCGGTAGCCGTGGTAGGCGACCCTGGTCTGGCCGAGGGATCGTGCGTGATTCGGAGCGGGCCAGGCGAGGTGGACGCCTCGGTCGATACCCAAATGGCGCGTGCGGAGCGTTTGTTAAGGGACCAGATCAGTGTTGATTGAACCAGGCACGAGTACCGTACTGCCGCACTTGATCGATCTGTCGCCCTCGCTTCGCCTATGCGCGCGGACCGGTACGGTGCGTGCGGCCATCGGCCTGACTATCGAGGTAGAAGGATTGATTGGGGCGATCGGCGAGCAAGTCTCGGTTGAGGCGGGCTACGGCCGACCGGCAGTGCTATGCCAGGTCGTGGGATTCCGCGAGAGCCGCGCCATTCTCATGCCCTTCGGCGACCCGGCGGGTATCGCCTCGGGCGGCAAGGCACGAGCGGCCGGGCACGCTACGCAGATTACGGTGGGGCCGGGCCTGTTGGGCCGGGTAATTGATGGCCTCGGCCGGCCGATCGACGACGGACCGCCTCTGCATGGACGGCGGATTGGGGTTGAAGGCATCGCGGGCCCCGCCCATCCGCTACGCCGTCTCCCCATTACCGAGGCACTGACTACCGGAGTGCGCGTCCTGGACGGCTTCCTTACCTGCGGGCGCGGACAGCGCCTTGGCATCTTCGCGGGCAGCGGGGTGGGGAAGAGCACGTTCATGAGCATGATCGCCCGAAACAGCGACAGTGACATTAACGTGATCGCGCTGATCGGCGAACGTGGACGCGAGGTGCGCGAGTTCATCGACCACAATCTGGGTCCAGAGGGATTGGCCCGTTCGGTGGTCATCGTGGCCACATCCGACCAGTCGGCGCTCCTCCGTCGCACCGCCGCGTGGACAGCTGCCACGGTGGCCGAATACTTCCGCGACGGCGGACGGCATGTGCTGTTCATGATGGATTCGGTCACCCGCTTCGCTATGGCCCAGCGCGAAATTGGTCTGGCCGTGGGCGAGCCGCCTACCACCCGCGGCTATACCCCCTCCGTA
>JAICHN010000098.1 GCA_025924845.1 Chloroflexota bacterium
CGGTCAATTCGCGCTCCCGTGCGCCATTCGGTCCGCCCGATTCGGGCGCCAGAAGCGATGGGTAGGTATGGCTTTCCAACAACTCAGCGGCCCGACGCACGATGGCTCGTGCCCCGACCACCGCCTCGGCACAGCCCAGGTTACCGCACCCGCAACGAGGGCCACGCTCGTCCACCGTGATATGCCCCAATTCGCCGCCCAATCCGCCCGGACCGCGGTAGGGACGGCCGCCCATGAACAGCGCCGCGCCTATCCCCACCCCCACGTTCACGAACAGAAAGTCCTGTATCTCCCGCGCTTTGCCGACCCGGTGCTCCGCGATGGCCTGGGCGCGCGCGCTGTCGTCCACCGTTGCGGGCAGATCGAGGAGGGCGGATAATTCCTCCGCGAGCGGCAAATCCTTCCAGCCCGGAATATTGGCGCAGGTCAGACACACGCCTCGTTCGGCGTCCACCAGGCCGGACACGGCCAGGCCCACCGCGACTGGTCTTAGGTTCGGTAGAGGACAGTCGGCAAGGGTACGGTGGACCAGCGCCGCCAGTTCGCGCGCCACGGACGGCCCGCCCGGGGCGCGGGTATAGAGCGCGGCCGTGGGCTCATAGCTTATATGCACCGGCTGTCCCGCCAGATCGATAATCAGCACGCGGGTCGTGGCGGCCCCTACATCGATACCGACGAAGTAGGCAGCCTCGGGGCGTAACCGCCAGAGCGTGGAGGGACGGCCCAGCACCTCGGCCCGATGCCGGCCCACGGCGTCCACAATCCCTCGATTGCGCAACATGCTCACGCTGGCGGTCACGGCGGCGTGGCTGAAGCCGGTGTAGCCTACCAATTGGCGGAGCGTGAGTTTGCCGTGGACGCGGAGCGTATGGACTACCGGCTGATCGCTACGGCTTGCGCCTTGATTCTCCGTACCCCTAGTTCGGACCACTGCTTGCACCTGACTCACTGATCGGGGGAATCCTGTCGGCGGGCTTTATTATCATCGATAGTATCGGGAAAAGCAACGCGCGTGTGCCCACGATCGCCCCTGCTTATGGCACGGGGCGATGAAATCATGGAGTGGGGGGCCGCGCCAGGCCCGCAATCTCCCTGGGTCCGACTTTGGTTGCCCGCGGGGTTTCGCGCCGTTCCGCCCAAGGATACCCCGCAATGGGTCCATACCGCTCGTTTTCCGGCACCCTGTATACAGAAGTCATCGCCTTGCATCGGGTGAATATTGACAAACCTCTACGATAAAGACTAATATACGGAAAATTAGTGCGTCCCGAGCGAAGTTCCGCGTTCCGCTTGCCGGAAGCGGGAATACAGCACAGGAAGGCTGGAATGTATGTCTATGAGTGAGCGGTCTGTGCGTGAAGACGACACCCCCCTCCGCACGCGGCCATTTCCCGGCTGGCCGGTATGGGACACCGAGGATGAGGATGCGATCCTGCAAGTCCTGCGATCCGGCCGTTGGGGCGAGATCGATAGTGACGTAGTCGGCAAATTCGAGGCGCGCTTCGCCGACTTTCAGCAGGCCCGGCACTGCGTGGCCGTGGTCAACGGCACGGCCGCGCTTCGCATTGCCTATCGGGCCCTTGAGGTGGGATACGGCGACGAGATTATCGTACCCCCCTACACCTTTATCGCCACCGCCTCGGCGGCGTTGGAGGTCGGCGCCATACCGGTCTTCGCCGATATCGATCCCGACACCTACTTGCTCGACGCGACGGCCGTCGAGGCCGCCATTACGCCGCGGACGCGTGTGATCGTTCCCGTCCACGTGGCCGGGTGCCCCGCCGATATGGACGCCCTGCGCGCCGTGGCCCGCCGTCATGGAGTCCGCTTGGTGGAGGATGCCGCTCAGGCTCCCGGTGCTTCCTGGAACGGGCAGGGAGTCGGCACCCTTGGCGATCTGGGCACCTTCAGTTTCCAGGCCAGCAAGAACCTGAACGCGGGCGAGGGCGGGGCGGTGGTCACCAACGATCCCGATCTCGCCGAGCGGGTCTGGTCCCTGCACAACGTGGGCCGAACCCGCACCGGTGCCTGGTATCATCATGAATTACTGGGCGGGAACGATCGGCTCACCGCCTTTCAAGCGGCCCTGTTGATCACCCAACTGGACAAGCTGCCGGAGCAAATGGCGCGGCGCGAGGCAGGGGCCACCTTCCTTGACCGCTCATTGGCCGAAATCGAGGGCATCCAGCCGATGCGGCGGCAACCCCAGGTGACAGGGCACGCGCATCATCTCTATATGTTCCGCTACGACTCACAGGCATTCGGCGGTCTGGGGCGCGAAAAGTTTGTCGGCGCGCTCCGGGCCGAAGGCATTCCCTGTACGATGGGCTATTCGATGATTTCCAATGAAGCGGCAATCCTGACCGAGACCGCGCGGCTGTGCGCCGCGTTGGGCCGAGAGCGGCCCGCGCATCCCGCTCAACTTCCGGTAGCCGAGCGGGCCTGCGCCGAAGGGATCTGGCTGCCGCAGCAACTCTTATTGGCGGAGGAGGATGACCTTCGCGACGTAGTCGAGGCAATTCTCAAGGTGCAGCGTCGTGCCGCGACGCTTGCCCATGCTTAAACCTCCACAAACCGCGATCATCCTGGCGGCGGGACGGGGCCGTCGTATGTGGCCCTACGACGAGTTGCGGCCCAAGGCGACCTTGCCCGTCCTCAATCGACCGTTAATCGCGCGCCTGGTTGATGACCTTACCGCCGTCGGTATCCAACGAGTGATCGTGGTGGTGGGTCATCAAGCCCAGCGCGTAAAGCACGCCCTTACCGGGTATGAGCGAGTGGTCTTCGTCCGGCAAGACGTCTTGGACGGCACGGCGTCGGCGGTCCAGGCGGCGCTGCCGTTGATCGAGGATGATACATTCCTCGTCGTACACGGCGATGTGCTGGTGGATCGGGCCGATCTGAGGACCGTGGTCGAGACGTTTAGGCAAGGCGATGCGCCCCTGGCCGCCCTTGCCTGCCCGCTTGGCCGGGAAGAGAGCCGTGATTGGCTGTGTACTTCGGTGCGAGCCGGCATGGTGACGGCGATCGAGGGGCATCCGCGCGAGGGTGAGTACCGGCTGGGCGGCGTCTACGCGATGCGCCGGAGCACCCTGCGCTATATATACGACAATCCTGGATTGGTGGCGCATGTGCCGGTGGGCGGGATGCCGCCCATCGAAGCCGATCTGGCGGCCGGCCTACAAATGGCGATCGAGGACGGCGTGGGCATCGCAGCGGTGGTAGCGGCGGGCCCCTTTGTCGATCTGGACAAGCCCTGGCACATCCTTGAGGCAAACGAGCGGGCAATCGAAGCAGCCGCGTCGAGCATGGGTGACCTGGCCGCCGGGGCGGGCGCCCGTATTTCCGATGGGGCGGACATTCGCGGTCCGGTCGTGTTGGAGACCGGGGCGAGCATTGGGGCGCGCACCGTTGTAGAGGGGCCGCTCTGGGTCGGGAAGGATACGACGATCGAGAATGGTCCAATCATTGGGCCGGGCGTCGTCATTGGCTCGGGATGCAAGGTAACGAATTATTGCCGGATTGGCGGCGGCACCACGATCGGTCCGCTGAACGTGGTGGACCACTGCGCCGAGATCAGCGGCGTCACCATGGATCGCGTCTATCTGAGCCACTACATGGAATATTGGGGGGTGATCGGCAGCGGCGTCGACCTGGGGGCGGCGACGGTCTGCGGCAACCTCCGCTTCGACGATGGGCAGACCGTTCATACCATATTGGGACGGCGCGAAACGCCCCGTGTCGCCGCCAACGCGGTGTATATCGGGGACTATTGCCGCACCGGGGTCAACGCGATCCTCCTGCCGGGGGTGAAGATCGGCCCGTACAGCTGCGTGGGCCCCGGCGTGATCGCCTATGAGGATGTGCCCGCGCGTACCCTATTGCTGGCGCGCCAGGAGTTGGTGCGCAAGAGTTGGGGGCCGGAACGTTATGGTTGGTAACCCCGTAAAGCTTGGTGTACGTTCCCTCCCGCTTGTAGGGGCGCCCTGGTCCCGGCCGCCAAGAGCACCCATAAGGGATGCCCCTACGGAACCATCAAGGTATTTGGGCCAAGCTGTACTAGCCGGCGCACCGAACGTGTACGGCCTGCCGCGGCGCGACGATGGAGTTGCCCGTTTGCCCCCTTGCGATCAATTCCGCTATTCTGTGATGAAATAAACCACCAAAACCGGTCGCGATCCATTGACAATCCTCTGGGGGACTACTAATATACAGGCACTTAACCAAGCGGCCGGTGGGATCTCTATCAAGAGAAGCCTAAACGTTGCTCAAGCTGCTTTTAGTACACCATGCAAGAAGTTGATCCGGATGCAAGCAATCGATCCTGTCGCGTGACTGACCGAGCCCGATCGCACGCGTTGAACGTGTCGTGACGCGGTGAGTGCCTTTCATCGGGGAGAATAAGTAGTGGCACGGGTGGCAACCCTACCACGTCGTCGCTTTCTTACTCGGTCGCGTAAAGAGGGCCTGTTCTTCTTTATCTTCATCTCGCCGTGGGTTTTGGGCTTTCTGATCTTCCTGGCCGGGCCGATCATCGCCTCGTTTTACTTCAGTCTTACCTACTACGACGTGCTCGATCCGCCGCAGTTCGTCGGCCTGCAGAATTATCAGGATCTCACCAGCGATGACCTCTTCTGGCAATCGCTGAAGGTCACGACCGAGTATTCGCTGGTCAGCGTGCCGTTAGGCATTGCCTTTGCCCTCGGCATCGCGCTCCTGCTCAATCTGAAGATCCCCTTCATCGCCTTCTTCAGAACCGTCTATTATCTCCCCAGCGTCATCTCGGGGGTTGCCGTCGCCGTGCTCTGGATGTGGATCCTGAACCCGGCCTTCGGTATCTTGAACTGGGCGCTGTGGAACTTTCTGCACATCCACGGCCCGCAGTGGCTGTTCAGCGAACAATGGGCCCTACCCTCCCTGGTGCTGATGAGTCTGTGGAGCGTGGGAGGCTCGATGATCCTCTATCTGGCCGGCCTCCAGGGTGTGCCGACCGAGCTGTACGAGGCGGCAAGTCTAGATGGCGCTCACGCAGTGCGCCGCTTCTGGCATGTCACGTTGCCCGGGATCAGTCCGGTGCTGCTCTTCACGCTGATCACCGGGATCATCAATTCGTTTCAGACTTTCACCCAGGCATCGGTGATGACTCAGGGCGGCCCCCATTACGCCACGTTCTTCTACGTGTACTATCTGTGGCAGACCGCCTTCGGCGGGTCCACAATCGATATGGGCTATGCTTCGGCCATGGCGTGGATCCTCTTCGTCCTGGTCTTCATTCTGACCATCATCTTGCTCGTGTCATCTCGTCTATGGGTCTATTACGAAGGATCTGAACGTGGTTGAAGGCGTGGTTGGCGTTCCATCGCCGGTCGAGGCGGCCCAGGCGCGAATCAAGCGCCGTGCGCTGATCTCCAGGACCATTGCCCTGGTCGTCGTATCGGCCGGCGCGCTGTTTATTCTGACCCCGGTCTTCTGGATGCTCTCTACGTCGCTGAAAACCCTGGGTCAGACGCTGACCTTCCCCCCGGTTTGGATTCCGTTTCCCTTGCAGTTCAAGAACTACCCGGATGCCCTGTCGACCTTGCCGTTCGCGACCTTCGCGCGCAACTCGGCCATCGTATCCCTAACCATTCTGGTCGGCGAGGTCTTGACCAATTCATTCGTGGCCTACGGCTTTGCTCGTCTCCGCGGACCGGGTCGGCGCTGGATATTCATGGTGCTGTTGAGCACGATGCTGATACCCTTTCCCGTCTTGGTCATCCCCCAGTATTTGCTGTTCAATCGACTTGGCTGGATCGACACCTTTCTGCCCTTGATTGTGCCGCCTTGGTTCGGTAGCGCGTTTCTGATCTTTTTGGTGCGCCAGTTCTACATGACGATCCCGCGCGAGTTGGACGAGGCGGCCGAATTAGACGGGTGCGGCTATTTCTCCATCTACTTGCGGATTATCGTGCCGCTTTCCAAACCGGCGCTGGCCAGCGTGGCTATTTTTTCCTTCACCTACAACTGGAATGACTATCTGGCGCCCCTAATCTACCTGAATTCTCCCGGCAACTTCACCTTGCCGCTTGGCCTGGCGTCCTTTATGGGCCGTCCGGGAACGGTCGTTCCCTGGCACCAACTGATGGCCGCCTCCTTGGTGACGGTGTTGCCCTGCGTGCTGCTCTTCTTCTTTGCCCAGCGCTTCTTTATTCAGGGCATTGTGGTGAGCGGGGTGAAAGGGTAGGTTGGATGAGACCCGATCGAGGAAAGGGGGTATCGCATCCGGGTTAAGGATCGCTCAATCGCGGGGCCAAGCGCGCGGCCTTCCCGGTCGCGGGGGCAGGCGTGGTGTCATTTTCATCGATAAAGGATAGTGATCATGTATGATTCTCGTCTAGCACGGCGGCGTTTCTTGCAAGCCTCGGCGGCGGCGATCCTCGGCATCGCCGCGCGCGCCGGATTCTCCCTGGAAGATGTAGCCGAAGCCGCCGACATCGACCTGACCTGGTTGGTTCGCGTCACCCAATCGGAAAATGTGTGGGAGCAGAAAGTCGCCATCCCTCACTTTGAGAAGGCGAATCCCGGCATCAAAGTCACGCCGATCATCATCTCGAACCCCACCCAGAATTTCGATTTGAAGCTCTCCAATCTGCTGATCGCCGGTCATGCGCCGGATGTCTGGAGCCAGTGGGGACCAAGCGATTTCGTCGATTATTCCTGGCGTGGCCTCACTGCCGATCTCACGTCGTACCTCAATCGCGATCGCAAGGAGTATGCGGACTTTTATCCAGGAGCACTCAACTACGGGAAGTGGAACGGCAAGCAAACCGGAATTCCCCTTATGTTGGGCGGCAGCTATTGCTTCTACAATAAGGATCTATTCGACAAGGCAGGGGTGCCTTACCCGCCGGTCAGTTGGGACGACAAGAGCTGGAACTGGAACTCCATGGTCGCGGCGGCCAAGAAGTTGACGACCAATTTCAGCGATCCCTCCAAGGCGGTCTATGGCGTCTATGCCGACCTCGGCTGCCTCGATGAATTTGTCTGGCTCTGGGGCGGCGATGTGTGGGATAAGGAAGTCTATACCGGAGACGGCGTCCCGCACACCAGCCACTGGAACACACCGGCGGCGATCGACGCCATGCAGTCGCTTGCCGACCTGACCTATGTCCAGAAGGTAGCGCCCTCACCCGCCGTGCAGGGCGCACTCAGCGGTAGCTCGGGTAACGACCCCTTCCTCACCGGACGAATCGCCATGCGGCTGACCGGCATCTGGGGCTTCTATACCTATAATGACGTGCCGTTCAAGTGGGGCGCCGCCGCGCTGCCCGGCATGCATTCCAACAAGGGCGGTGTCTATGCCGATCCCTGGCTGCTCTCCTCGCGGAGCAAGAACCCGGAAGCGGCGTGGAAGTTCATCAAGTATCTCACCACGACGCAGGGCGCGCGCGAATATATGAAGGCCACCAACACTCCCGTGCCCCATACGCCGTTGCTGGCCCAGTGGCGCACCCAGTTCAAGGATATGAAGCCCCAGGACGTGCAAACGGTCTACGACGGCTCGCTCAAGCACGGCGCTCTCTCCATCCAGAACGAGCTCGTCGCCTATGACCGGATTCGCACGATCATCAACAATGACTTCAGCCCGGTCATGGAAGGCCAGGCCAAAGCGAAGGATGTGGCGCCCAAGGTCGACCAGGATCTGGCCAGGCTGATCAAACGCCTTCGCCCCTGATCGTAGAGGACCTTTACATTTTCATTTCCAGGGTGCCGGAGGATTCCTCCGGCACCCTGGGAATGAAGGAGTTTGGCCTGCGCGTGGTCATTGCCGTATGGCCGGGTGGAAAAGGAATTGAAGCGATGCTTCGTATCGGTATAGTCGGGTGTGGCCGCATTCTGAATGCTCATCTGCGGGGCTACCGGCTTTTACGGGAACGGGGCATCGACACTTTTCGCATCACCGCTCTCTGCGCGCGGCGCCGTGATGACGCCCTGATGTTCCTCCAACGCGGCGAGGGGCCGGCGCCGCGGCCCCTGGTGCTCGATCCGTCGTCCGGCGATCCGCTGGCCGCTCCCCATAGCTATCTCAGCGACTTTCAGGATGACGTCCAGCCACAGGTCTTTACCGATTATCGCGATCTGCTCGCGTCCGGCCCGGTAGACGCAATCGTCGACCTCACCACGCTCTCCCTGCACCACCAGGTCGGGATCGCCGCGCTTGAGGCCGGTAAACATCTGCTTACCGAAAAGCCGCTCGCCCTGACCGTACGCGCGGCCCGGCGTATGGTGGATCTGGCGGACGAGCGCGGTCTGACCCTCGGCGTAGCCGAAAACGTACGGCGGATGCCCGCCTCCCGCGCCGCCGCCTGGGCGGTTCGCCAGGGGATGATAGGCCAGGTGCAGCTGGCGCTGATGGGCAGCCTGGGCGGTGTGTGGTCCCCCGATCGCCTGGTAGCTGATACCCCCTGGCGCCATCAGCGTCTGCTCGGTGGAGGGGGGGCGAGCCTCGATATCGGCGTACACCACATGCATTGGATGCGGTACGTCGTGGGTGAGCTTGCCTCGGTGAGCGCCCTCGCCCGCATCCTCGAGCCGATACGCCGGCGCCGAGACGCGGCGGGCCAGGTAACCGATATGGTGACCGCTGAGGTAGACGACACCTATCTGGCCACCTTGAACTTCGTGAATGGCGCCGCCGGCCAATTGTGGTGGTCCTGGGCCTTGCACGGCGCCCCTATCGCTATCCCCGGCTCACCTGTCCTGTTCGGCAGTACGGGAAGTATCGCCGGTGGGGAGATCGTGAGCGACGACGGCTCGCGCCGGCCGCTGGAGCAAGTGTTCGAGCAATCACTCTCTGACCTCGAGCGGGAGCAATTCTTCCCCATCGGTCTGCGCGACGCATTCGCCATACAGAGCCTCGACTGGCTCCGTGCAATCGAGCAGGGACGAGACCCCGAGACAAGCGGCGCCGAGGGTCTCCGCGACCTCGCCTGCGCCTTTGCGATCCTTGAATCATCGGCCCTCGGCCGCCCAGTCACCCTGGACGCCGTGCTCTCCCACGCGGTTGATCACTACCAGCGGCCGATCGACGAGTACTACGGCTTGCTGTAGCAGCAATTTGGACGCCTGCTCATTCATTCGGACTAAGCTGCTTCTCTCCCCGTTCCCCTCCCACTCACGGATGCGCTCGGCCGGTGCGAGCGTGCATAGTGGAGAGACGAGATAGCGCCGATTGCTACCCCGATGAGCGCGAAGATCGGGGTTTATCGGTTGAGCTATGAGTGCGGCACCTCGGATCGTTGCGCCGAGGTGGAGAGGACGGAAGAGAATGGCTATCCTGCAAAGGACGACTCCCGCTCGACGGCCCAGGCGCCTAGAGACTACATCCAGCGTGATGAGAATCCCTGGATTCTTTGTGATTGAGGTGCTGCTTTTCGTACTGGTGGTGGCGCTCGCCCTGGTTGTTTATGCCCACAAGGGCCCATTACCAGGTGACGTTGGAGGCTCGCGGGCGGTGCAGAGCGCACTGTGGGGGCGGGGTGCGCTCACCACGGTGGTGGACAATGTAAGTACGATCAGCTGGCCCGTCCCCGGCACCATCATGGTGATTGCCGTCACCGCGCTGCTGTTGCTCTTGCGCCAGTGGCTTTCGGCGCTGATCACCCCCCTCAGCGTCGGCGCGGCCGACGGCTCCAACTATCTGATCAGTCAGTTTGTGAAACGACCGCGCCCTACCGGGCATGGGATCCATGTCCTGAGCAATATCAAAAACTTCTACAGCTTCCCCTCGGGCCACGTCCTGTACGCCGTGGTCTTCTTCGGCTTTCTGATTTTTCTGATGGCGCGGGCGCGACGGCGGCTACCCTGGCTTTGGCCAATTATGGTCCTGCTTGGCGCTTTGATCGTGTTGATGCCCTTCTCGCGCGTGCTGGAGGGGGAGCATTGGCCCAGCGACGTGGTCGAGGCTCTGCTGTGGGGATGCTTCTGGTTGCTGGCTGCCATCCAGGTCTACCTCTGGGCATGGGAACGCTGGCCCGCGCTGCGCCGTCATAGCCCGGAACCGGTGTCCCGGATGCAGTCGCCACTTCAGCGTGCCGGCTGATTCCGTTGAGTAAGACGAGCGTCAAAGCCTGCCTGATCACGAACCCACGCTCCGGAAAGGGGCCAATTGACCTAACCGACGCGCTGACCGTGCTGCAGGCGCGGGGGTGGGATGTGAGGGTGCGGGAAAAGCGCCATGGCGGGGAAGCCACCGAACTGGCCCAAGCGGCAGCCCACGCGGGCTGCACCGTCGTGGTGGCCTGCGCGGGCGACGGGACTGTGAGCGAAATTGTCGATGGGCTGGTGGGCACGGACGTTGCGGTGGGCGTTCTCCCCGGCGGCACGGCCAATCTGTGGGCACATGAGCTTGGCGTTTCGGGTACTTTGCGCGTGGCCGCCCTCCAGTTGGTGGGGGCGGTGTGCCGGCGTGTCGATGTTGGGCATGTGACGGTCAACGGCCGCCATGGTCAACACTTCCTGCTGATGGCCGGTCTGGGGCTGGATGGGGCGATCATCTCCCGCCTCTCCAAGCCGCTCAAACGGCGGATCGGCAAGTTGGCGGTCGGGGTAGCCGCCCTCCAGACGCTGCCGCGCTACCGCGCGACCCAGATTTACGCCGACCTGGATGGGGTGCCGTGGCAAGGTAAGATCAGCCAGGTGATCGTAGGCAACACGCGCCGCTATGGCGGATTCACCCGTGTGACCGGCCACGCGTTTATCGACGACGGCCTGCTGGACATTTGCCTGATCCGGGCGGCGGGACCGGCCGCCGCCGGCCGTCAGCTCGCCTCGTTAGTACTCCGTCAACGCCCCAGCACGGCCAGTGCCGAATTGTATCGGGGCGCCTCTCTCACGATCGAAGCGCCAAGCGTACTGCCCTTGCAAATTGATGGGGGAGCCGTACACCTCAAGAAGGTCAAACCCAAAGGCGGTGTGGTGACCTATGCCTTCACCACGGTGGCGGGCGGCATCACCGTATTGGTGCCGCGCGCCTATGACGGCGCGCTGTTCCAGCACGACGCCTCGTGGAGCGCGCGCCCTGCCGCGGCACGGATCTCCATCGACACCGATGCTTCCGCCGGCAAGAGGTCCCACCACCATGGGCACGCCGCCGAACAGTACTATGAAGTCATCTCGGTTGGCCCGGACTCCCTGACCGTGGCGCCTATCGGAGGCGGCGCTGTGCTGACCGTGCTGGTCGGCCCGGATACGATCATAGTCGGCCACGACGGTAGCCACGATGCCAGGGGTGAATCTTCCGCTTCACAGTCCCTCTCCTCGGTGCAAGTAGGGGATATCGTGCAGTGCAAAGCGAAGAAAAACGGCGACCACACAACTATCCAGACGCGACATATCAGGTTGCGCTCGCCCGATTGGCCGGCGGAAGGGTAAGCTGGTGAGCGGCAGGGCGCGAGAGCACGATATGCCGTCGACCCCTCCCGAGGGGCCGGAACAATTGGTGCGCGCGGCCGGCCGAGAGATCAGCGAAGCGAAGGTATCCGAGCCGCGGCAGGAGGCGCGTGGTCGGCGGTTCGTCCGTGCTTATATCACGGGGCTGGCGCTTGCCTGCGCCGTCTTCGTGACGCTTGGCATGCTGGCGCACGGCACCACCGTCCTCCTCCACTTTGACGTGCCGATTACCAAGGCGATTCAGGGCGTCAACGTGCCGCTGTATGATTGGGTGCTGACCCACGAGAGCGATCTGGGCTTTCCGCCGCTCAATGTCGTGTCCTACGTGGTAGTGATCGTCGGCTTCGTCGCGGTCGGACTGCGCTTGGAAGCTGTGCTTTTCGCAGGATCCTCGCTGCTGGCCGGGATAGTAGGCGGGATCATCAAGGACGTCGTCGGACGCTTGCGGCCCACCAGCCATGCCGTGCATGTGGTGGGCCATGTGACCGGTTATAGCTTCCCTTCGGGCCACGTCATCCAGTATGTCACGCTGTTTGGCGGCAGCTTCTATTTGGTGATGGTGACCTGGCGCGCCGGCTGGTTGCGTACGTTGGTGTTGACCGTGCTCGCCCTCCTGGTCCTGCTGGTCGGTCCCTCGCGCGTCTACCTGGGCCAGCACTGGCCAAGTGATGTGCTGGGCGCCTATCTCTTTGCCGGGGTCTGGCTGGCGGGCACGATCGAAGCGCACCTCTTCCTCAGGCGGCGCCTGATCGGGTGGCCCTGGCGGCCAGGGTACCGTCAGGCAGCCCGAAAGCCGGCGCCGTGCCGCGGGTGAGGAGAGAGTAGCGGCAGAGCATGGCCGCGCCTGCCTGACGGCGTGCCCGCGCGCGGCGTATAGTACCTGTATGCACACTGTAACTTCGCCCCGGCGCGCTCCGGACGTCGTGCTCGCACCAGGATTGGACGAGAACCTGAGAAGCGGCAGGTTCGGCGGAGCGGCTCACTCTTCCCCACGGCGTCGTTCAGTCATTGAGGCGGCGCATGATAGAGGGTGATCCCAGTACGGACTGCATTCTCCTGGAGCACATGGTCTTCTTCGGGTACCACGGCGTGTACGCGGCCGAACGGGAACTGGGCCAGCGCTTTGTGGTCGATCTTGCCCTGGGGGCCGATCTCGGGCCTGCCGGCATCAGCGACCGCCTGGAGGACACCGTGAACTACGTGCGCATCTTTGATATCGTGCGCGGGATTGTCGAGGGGCCGCCGTGTAAACTCCTGGAGACCGTGGCGCGGCGTATAGCAAAGGCGGTCCTGGCCGAGGAACGGGTAGAGTGGTGCCGCGTATCTCTGGCCAAGCCCGGGGTGGCGATCCGGGGGACTCTGGCAGGGGTCACGGTGCGGGTCACGCTCAGGAACGACGGGTGAGCGTACGGAGCGCCGGCGACGGGGCGCAGGGTAGGGAAGCGGCTCAGCCTCGGGAGACGGCATGGGGCCACCTGCGCCTTGATTGGGGGTCGCGTACCTATGTCATGGGGATCATTAATCTC
>JAICHN010000099.1 GCA_025924845.1 Chloroflexota bacterium
CCGGCTGAACGGTAGAGTGGGTACCGCGCATGAACAGCGATGAGCCCGTCACATCCTTCGCCACATTATTGCGGCGCGCGCACTAACGGCGGCTTCACGCAGGAGTCGCTGGCCGAACGCGCCGGGGTGAGCTGGCGGACGATCAGCGACCTAGAGCGCGGTATGAAGCTCCCACGCCGCGATACTATGGCTCTTCTGGCCGATGCGCTGGCCCTACCCGCCGCGGAGCAGGCCGTGTTCGGCGCGGCGGCACGCCCGCCGATGCATCGTACGGCTGTACCAGGCGCGCCGCCTGACGATCCAAAGCACGTGGCAGCGCCCTGGGTCTATGTTGCCCACGCCCAGACCGACGACGCCGTCGTGGAGCGCCTGCATACCGATCTGGAACAGTATGGGATTACGGTCGGGGTGGATGAGCATGGCTTGCCGCCGGGGACGCCCGATTGGGAGCAGGCGCTGCGTGAGGCTATCCGCGCCTCCATGGCCTTGCTGCTGTTGGCTTCACCACGTACCCGCACCTCCCGCTACGTGGCCGATGAACTCCGCATCGCCGAGTTGTATGGACGCCGTGTCTTTCCAATCTGGATCGAGGGCGATCAGTGGATGGAGTGCGTGCCGCTTGGCTGGGGAGGGCTGCAATACCTGGATGCACGGGCTGAGCGCTATACGCCGGCAATCGCCGCGCTCGCGGCGGCGATGCAGCGTGTCCAGGCGCCGCGTGCCCATGCCGCCGAACCTGCCGGCCCGCCGTCCATACCAACTGCCGAGCCGCGCAACCCCTACAAGGGCCTCCGTGCCTTCACTCGGGAAGATGCGAGCGATTTCTTTGGCCGTGACACAGTTGTGGAGGCCATGCTCGGGGCGATAGGAACCGCCGCGAGCACTTCGCCCCGCTTCCTGACCCTGGTGGGAGCGAGCGGCTCCGGGAAGTCCAGTATGATGCTGGCGGGGCTGCTGCCGCGCCTCCAGGCAGGCGCCCTCCCCGGCAGCGCCGAATGGGTCTACCTGGAGCCGTTCATGCCGGGCGCCCGGCCGCTGGATGCCCTGGCCCTGAGCCTCAGCCTGGCCCTTGGCAGCGCTCCGGCTCCCATCCGGGACGAGCTTGAGGAATCATCCGATGCGCTGCATCGCCTTGCCCACCGCCGGGCAAACGGCGCCGGGCAGCGGGTGGTGGTGGTGGTCGATCAGGGCGAGGAGATCTTCGCGTCCGCCATCGAGGAGGGCGAGCGCCGCCTCGTTATCGATCTGCTGGTCACCGCGGCCACTGCCGTGACCGGCCCGGTTCTTGTGCTGATGACCCTGCGCGCCGATTTTTACGATCGACCGTTGCGCTACCCGGCGCTGGGCGCCTTACTCCATGAACACAGCATGGTAATTCAGCGGCAAGGCACCGATCTGGTCCAGGAGTTCCCGTAGCGTATAGGATCGGCTGGTGGGGAACGCGGCGGCGTCCAGGTTGGGGTAGTCAAGGATGCCCGTAGTGAAGGTTAATACTTCATGCACGGTGATCGGCGCCCAGATCGCTGGGCAGTGCGGGATATACGTGCAGATTGGGGCGAGATCGTTCACCTTTCCTGCCTGCTCCAGCTGCAGCATCGCCGCGGTGGCGAACTCGATGTTTGCCGCGAACCCGACGACAAACTTGGTGTCGGCAGTGCTGTGGAGTTGCTTGGCCCAATCCGCCATGCCGTAACCCTTGCTGAGCAGCACCGTGTTGCCCTGCGCCAACAGTACGCTGCCACTAAAGCGCTTGGCCTTCAACTGCGCGGTAAAATAGCTGTCGATCCGCGCGGCGGCATCGGCGCGCACCTTCGGGGCACTCACCTGGGCCGCGTGGACGATCGGCACATTCCGGACGGCTGGGCTGAGCGCCGTACCGATGACGAGTCCGGCCGCCAGCAGCATTAGACCGCGCCGATGATTGATAAACATGCTTCCCCTCTCCTTCGCTCGGACGGGTTTCACTCGGCCACACGGTCGATAATGCAACTACGGGGACCGCCGTCCATGCCCCTAGTCTGAGACCTGGAGGCCCGGCGCGGTATGCGCGACTAACACTAACACTAACACCTTTACCTGCACTTCCTCCCCGAAAGCAGCAGGAACACCGCGCCCGAGCGGACGCCGCGCCTGTAAATGCGCCCGCTGAATGAGGGCGTAGCGATGTTTTGGGGCAGAGCGCCCCGTCCTGGAGGCGCGGGTAGGAGCGCGGATCGCCAGGCCCGCCTACGCGACCAACCGCCGGCACCGACCGTGCTATCCGGATGACCAGCCGCGGCTGAACCAAGCGGGCCTGGAGACCCACGCTCCTAAACTACGCGCCCCAGCGGGCTCTGGTTAGCGGTGGTCCTGGTACCGTCTGGATCAGCAAACTCCGGTGCGCCTGCTCAGTGATTGGATCGGCGGGATGGGGGAAGCCGGGGACTGCGGTCCCCTGGTAGGCACGGGGCGACTGCGGTCGCGAGGGAGCTGCCTGTCAACCCGGCCGCAGCCGTTCGTCCCTACCTCGCGACCGCAGTCGCGGGTCCCGTCGCCCACCCGGCCACAGTCGCGGATCCCGTCGCCCAGCCTACTCACTCCTCGGGACCGCAGCCGGAAAAAGATAGATCCAGTTAAGCGAAGGATCGTGACGCCGTGGGCGACAAATGAGCGGAGGGCACGACCAATTGCCGGAATGGCGGAACGGCAGGCGGGTACAATGACCATGCCGGTCCTCCACCCGATGCCGGCTGATTCCCAGGAGACTGCGTGAAACGACAGCGCAACGGTGCCGCTCAGGAGCCTCCGGAGGCTCCGCCCTCGTCTTCCCGCACCCGCGACACGGCCGGCACCCATGATCCCTATGGCGCCATGCGCTACCGAGATTATCGCCTGCTCCTGATCGGCAGCTTCGTGGGTGGATTCGGCCAACAGATGCTCTCCATCGCCCTGGGCTGGGAACTCTACAACCGCACCCGATCCGCCCTGGTGCTCGGCGGAATCGGCCTCGCCCAGGTGATCCCGCTCATCCTGCTTACCCTGCCCGCCGGTCACGTGGCGGATCGCTATAACCGGCGGTACGTGGTGATGGCCGCTCAGGCGGTCTTAGCACTGGGGTCGCTGGGACTTGCCGCCTTATCGGCCGCGCACGGCCCCTTGCTGCTGATCTACGGGTGCCTGGTGGTGATCGGCGGCGCCTCCTCGTTCAGCAGCCCGGCAGGCTCCGCCATGGTGGCCCAGGTCATTCCGGCGGCGGTCTACGAGAATGCGATGACCTGGCGAAGCAGCATCGGGCAGTTGTCGGCCGTGATGGGGCCGGCGGCGGGCGGCTTCCTGATCGGCCTCTTGCATGGGGCAACCTGGGTCTACGTGATCGATGGCATGTGCGCCCTGGTCTATGTCTCGTTGCTTTCCCTGATGCGGGTGCGTCGGCACGAGCGAAACGTCGGTTCCGGGCGATCGCTCCGCTCGTTGGCGGAGGGTCTGCGGTTTTTCGCCCAAACCCAGGTCATGCTGGCGGCGATCACCCTCGACCTTTTCGCCGTGCTGCTGGGCGGCGCGACGACACTACTCCCGGTATTCGCCAGGGATATCCTGCATGTCGGCCCATTTGGCCTGGGCTGGTTGCAAGCGGCCTCGTCGGTGGGGGCGGTGTGTATGGCGCTCGCGCTGGCGCACCGCCCCCCATTCGGCAAAGCGGGCCGCACCTTACTGCTGGCGGTGGCGGCCTTCGGGCTGGCCACGATCGTCTTCGGGCTGTCGCGTTCGTTCCTATTATCGTTCGCGATGCTCTTCCTGCTCGGCGCCTACGACAACGTCAGCGTGGTGATCCGTAGTACCCTGGTACTCATGCGGACGCCGGATGAGATGCGCGGCCGGGTGGGCGCCGTCAGTTCGCTGTTTGTCGGGACATCCAATCAGCTGGGAGGCTTCGAGTCGGGCCTGGCGGCCCAGATCTTCGGCCCAACCCTCGCCGTGGTCGGGGGCGGTATCGGCACAATAATCGTGGTGCTGCTGGTCGCCTGGCGTTGGCCCGAGATGCGTCGCCTCACCACCCTGGCCGAGGCGGTGCCGCCGCCCGCGTCGCGGCAGGCGGAAGGAGTGGGATAGGGACCCGGTACAGCGTGGCCTACATACGTTGATTCCGTAGGGGCACCCCTACAAGCGGGAGGAAACCTATGCCAATCCGTACTAGCGGCTACCTTTAAAGGCAGGCCGATACCGGCAACCATCGTGCATCGACAGCCGGGAACTCCCATCCGTCGAGCGAGAAGGAGTATACACCGTGGAGATCACCTTTCCCGAAGCCTTTCTCTGGGGTACCGCTACCGCCGCGCATCAGGTCGAGGGCGGCAACGTCTACAACGACAACTGGGTGTTGGAGCACACGGCAGGTAGTCCGTATGTAGAGTCGTCGGGTGATGCCTGCGACCATTATCACCGCTACCGTGAGGACATCGCACTGCTCGCCGATCTTGGCTTCACGATGTATCGCTTCTCTCTGGAATGGTCGCGCATCGAGCCCGAGCAGGGCGAGTTCTCCCTGGCCCAACTCGACCATTACCGACGCATGGCGGCAACCTGCCATGAACACGGAATCACCCCGATGGTCACCTTTCATCACTTCACCTCGCCGCGCTGGTTCGCCGCCGACGGCGGCTGGGAGGCTGCTGATGCCCCCGAGAAGTTTGCCCGGTTCTGCGAACGGGCTACCGCTCACCTCGGCGACCTCATTCCCCTGGCCTGTACCCTGAACGAGGTGAACATCGGACCCCTCCTGAGCGCGTTGGGCGTGCCGGGCATGGACAACTTTCGCCAGGCTGCCTGGTTCGCGGCAGCGGCACGGGCCGTGGGGAGTGAGCCTGCACGGTTCGCGCCGTTCCTCTATGCCGTCTCGGAGCGCGGCCGGGCCACCATTCTGGCCGCGCATCGGCGGGCCGTGGACGCGATCAAGGGCGGGCCGGGGAAGATTGACGTGGGCTTGACTCTGGCCATGCAGGACATTCAGGCCGCCCCAGGCGGCGAGGAGACGGCGGCGCGGCTGCGCCGAGAGTTGCTGGATTACTACCTGGAAGGGACGCGCGGCGACAACTTCATTGGGGTGCAGACTTATTCCCGGATACTCTGCGGTCCGGACGGCCCACTTCCCCCGGAAGAGGATGCCGAGCTCACGCAGATGCACTACGAGTTCTGGCCGGAAGCGCTGGAGGCGACAATCCGCTATGCGAACGCCGCGACGGGCTTGCCCGTCATCGTCACCGAGAACGGGATCGGCACTGATGACGACACGCGGCGAATTGTCTACATCGAGCGTGCTCTGCGCGGCGTGGCTGCCTGCCTGCGCGATGGATTGGACGTGCGCGGCTACACCTATTGGTCGGCCCTGGATAACTTCGAGTGGGCCCTGGGCTACAGGCCGACCTTCGGCTTGATCGCGGTCGATCGGCAAACGCAGGAGCGCACGGTCAAACCGAGCGCTCACCGGCTCGGCGAGATCATTCGGGCACGCGGCTTCTAAACTGAGCAAGGTATTGCGAAGAGACGTTCGAGTTCGCTCTCCAGGATCGCTACAAGCCGTTCGGCGGTGCCGGGCTCCATGGGACTGACCAGCACTTCATACTCCATGCGCGTGTAGGCATCCGCGCTTGGCAGGTAGCCGACGTGGCCGTTCGCATAGCCGAGAAGCATGACAGGTTGTCCGCCGGCCGAGCGGAGACGAGCGCCCAGCGCATTGTAGAGTTCACCGGGCACCGTAACCAGCGCCACCGGGCCGACTCGCAGCACGTCCAGTTCGGCAACCCGCGGCAGACTATGCAGCTTCTCGGCCAGACGGCGCGCGCCCTCGACTCCTTGCCACGCGGTTTCGATCGTTCTGGCCTCGCTGGGCGAGGTGGGACGCGCGGCCTGGAGTTGCCGTGCCATATCCGCCAGGGCGGCCTCGGTGGGAAACGACTTGATTGAGAGAGGAATACGCAACGATCGCGCGGCAAGAGTCACCGGTTGGCGACCGGCGATGACCACCGAGGCCCGCGCGATGAGCTGCTCCGCGCGCGCCGCCAGCACGCCCCCAAGCCGATCTAGTTCGCTGAAGTCTTGCCCTCGCCGGACATGTCGCGAACTGACGTCGGCCGCGGCGCCGGTCACGAGCGCGATCCAGGGTGGTGCGCTGCCCAGGCGAGATCCCAGCGATCGGCGGAACGCGCCCGGCAAATCGGCGGTAATCGCCAGGTTGGCCGCTCCCATGACCGTGGGATGAGCGGGGAAGCTTCCCAAAACGGCAGCGGGAACATCGCTGCCAACCTCGTAGAGGATGAGGAGATCGAGAGCGAGGTCAGCGGGCGTCTCAGGGTGATCGCGGTTGGTCGCCACGTCCGCGACGGGACCGCTGCCCCAGCGCATATCGACCAGGCGCTCGACGGCGACGGCGGACGAGGCCGCGGTGACCATTGCGTTGATCAGGGATTCGCGCCAAGCGGTATCAACGGCCGAATCGCTGAATACCCCTCCCACTTCCGGCCCACCATGCGTATGAGTGGCGGCCAGCCAGATTGGTCCGATCGTTGCCTGGGGCAGCGCCGCTCTCATACGCGCCCGCACATCTTCCACCAGATCTTGCTCGATATGCAGAATGTCCGCCACGAGGATGACGGCACGGGCCGTCCCGTTTGAGAGTGTCAAGGCATAAACGCCGAGCCGATCGTGTATGCCCCGCGACCGCTCCTTGCGGGCCCCGTAGCCGCCAAGACGGAGGGGTGTGTTGGGGGTGATGTCCGCGACGGCCCAGCCCGCCTGAAGTGCTTGAGGGCTCATCGGTATCACAATCGGTTTCTCTCCAGGGTCTCATCTATGCGTTGAAACCAGTGAGCATCGATAGGTAAGGGATAGGCCCGCCGGGCCAGCAGAAGCGCCCCCACCACCGGTGGGTAGCGGGGTGCCTTGATCTCGGCGGCCGGCCAACCATGATGGATCGCGGCGGCAAAGGGGCGCTCCAGAACGGCGCCGGCTTTGAAGACACCCCCGGTTGGGTAGATCGAGATAGCCTGGTTCGCGGGCACAAGGCGGCGTACGACGGCAAGGGCCATTTGCGCCAATTCGTTCGCGGCATCAGTCATGATCTTCAAGGCGGCAAGATCGCCCGCTTCAGCTTCGCGCGCCACGAGCGGCGCCAGGTCGGAGAGGCGCTCCCGCGCGAAGCCTGATGCGTAGATGATCTTAGTGACGTCATGGATCGTGGGCACCTGAAAGGCATCCTTGACGACGGCCTCCAGCGTGGTAGGCTCCCCGCGGCCATCACTGGCCCGGGCGGCCGCCACGACCGCGCGGCGTCCCAGGTCGAAAGCGTTGCCCTCATCGAGGAGATATCCCATGCCGCCGGCCCGCGTTTGCCGCGACCCACCGGGCAACACGCCGTAGGCGATCGTCCCGCCACCCGCGATAACGACCACCCCTGCTTCGCCGGCCGACGCTCCGGCGAGGTTTGTCACACAGTCGGGCGCCACGACGATGTGCGTGGGCTGGAGTATCTCACGTACTACATCCTCGACCATTGGGGTTTCATGGCCGGCGAAGGACGCTCCGGTCAGCCCCAGCCCAATCGCCCGCACCGCGGTCGCCGACACGCATGCCGTCGCGAGGGCGGAGCGGATTGCTTCGTGGATAGCGGATCGATTCTTCCCCAGACCACCGTCGCTATGGAAATGGCCCGTGGGTCCGCCGCGTCCGTAGCCGACAATCGTCCCGTCAAGCGAAGCGACAAGCGATTTTGTAGAGGTCTGACCGCCGTCAATGGCCACCAGATACCCATTGTTCATGACGGGCCAATCCCTGTCCGTGCGTCTCTGGGCGACGTTCTCATCCGGAGGATCGGCCGACCGCGCGCATAGCGGCAACAAATCGCTCCGTGATCGCGGCAGGATTGGTAATCGCCGTACCGACCACCACGAAGTCGGCTCCATCTTCGAGGGCACGGGCGGCCTCGGCGGGGGTCCAGATCCGTCCCTCGGCAAAGACGGGCACTCCTATTTCACGGGCCAGGGCCTCAACCAGCGCGAAGTCCGGTTCCTCCTGTCGCGGGCTCGATGCGGTGTAGCCGCTCAGCGTCGTGCCCACGGCGTCCGCCCCGGCCCTAGCCGCGGCCCGTCCCTCTTCGAGGGTTGACACGTCCGCCAGGGCGGCGGCGCCGTTGTCTTTAATGCAGCGGATCAGTTCGGCCAACGACTCCCCCCGCCTACGTGGACGATCCGTTCCGTCGAACGCGATCAGCCGCGCCCCCGCTTTGATCGCATCGAGCGCCGACTGACAAGTCGGCGTGATAAGCGTCGTTCCATCCGCCGAAATCAGCTTATTGATGCCAAGGATCGGGACGGAAACTCGCGCCCGGATGGCGGCAATGTTCGCGGGCCCATTGGCGCGGATCCCGACCGCCCCGGCTTGTACGGCGGCCTCGGCCATGGCCGCCATATGCGGCGCTCCGTGCAGCGGACTGTCGGCACGCGCCTGACAGGATACCACCAGGCCGCCGCGAAGGGCCGCCAACTGCCGTTGCGGATTACCAGCGTCGTTCACTTGATTGATCCGGCCGTTAAGCCTCTGATGAACTGCCCCGACGCCAGGGCAAACACCAGTAGGGTTGGAATCATAATGATGATCAACGCGGGAAGGATCAGATTCCACTGCGCCTCGTACTGCCCGATGAACGAAAGGACGCCCACGGTGACCGTCATCTTGTTGTTATCGGCCAGCAGGATGAGGGGGAAGAACAGGCCGTTCCACGCCCCAACAAAGTTGAACAGAGCCACGGTGGTCAGGGCCGGTCGAGCCAGGGGCATGTCAATATAGCCATAGATCTGCAACTCGTTGGCGCCCTCGATCCGGGCGGCTTCCTCCAACTCCTTGGGAAGGGTCCGAAAGTAGTTGACCAGCAGAAAAATGGAGAAGGGCATGCTGCCCGCGATGTAGACGAGGATCACGGAGATCAGGTTATTGATCAGATTGAGGTTTACCATCATCACGAATAGGGGGACGGCAATGAGCTGTATGGGTAACGCGTAGCCCGCCAAGAACAGGAGGTAGATGGCGGAATTGCCCCGAAATCGGAAGCGAGCCAGGACGTACGCGGCAAGTGACGAGAAGAGGATCGTACCGACCACGGACGCCACGGCGACAATGATGGAGTTAATGAGGTATTGTCCGAGGTCACCCTGGTTCCAGGCGGCCGTGTAGTTGTCGAAGTGCCAGGTCGGCGGCAGCCCGACCGGCGACGCTGCCATGTCCTGCAACGACATGAACGACATCAGCACCAGATTGGTGAGAGGAAGGAGGATGAGAAGGACGCCCAAAATAAGCACAACATGGGCGAGCACGGGACCACGGCTTCGGGGGCGGCGACGCGATAGGGCGACCATGGCTAATACTCCACGGAGTAGCGCTTCTGGAGAAAGACGAGAAGCCCCGACACTATCATGACCAGGACGAAGCTGATCGTCGCCATGGCGGATGCCAGTCCGAGATTGACCGCGGCCGTATTGAAACCGCCGCCGAACGCGGTTCGGTAAAACAAGGTCCCCGTAACGTCGGTGCCGTAATTCGGGCCGGCCAATGGGCCCTCGAGCACGTAGATCAGATCAAAAACATTGAAACTATTGATGAAATTCAGGGTGCATACCGTAATGATCGTGGGACGCACGAGCGGCAAGACAATATGGAGAAAGATTTGAACGCCGGATGCCCCATCGACCCGCGCGGCCTCAAGCACTTCACCGGGCAGCCCGACCATCGTAGCGAGCAAGATGATCACGGCAAAGCCAATCGAGGACCAGGCGGCGACCACGGCGATCGTGGGAAGGGCGGTGCTGATCGAGCCGAGGTACGGCTGGTCGAAGAATTCGGCATGGAGCGTCCTGGCCAGGTTCGGAACGACGCCGAAGCCGGGCTGTAAATAGATGTCCACGAACCAGCCGACCACCACCGGGGGTAAGACGTACGGGAGGAAATAGATCACCTGATAGGGGCGCGAGGATCGATGAGATACGCGGGTCAGAAGATGGGCGATCACGGTGCCGAAGCCAACCGTAAGAAGAGTGACGACGGCGAAGAACCAGAGATTATGCAGAATTGCCGTGAAGAACTGCCGGGCGAACTGGGGCGAACTCAGGACATACTGAAAGTTCTTGAGCCCTACATAGTCCGTCAGCGGGCCGATACCGCTCCAATTAAAGAGGCCGTAATACATGCTCGTGAGGAACGGATAGGCGATGAAGGTGCCATAAAGCGCCAGGGCAGGCACCAGCATGAGGAGATAGCTCCGCCTCGCGAGCAGGCGCTTGATCCGAGGAATGCGTCCGAGCGGGGTAGGCCGCGGCAGGGTAGCTCCCGGAGAGCCGGCATCCGCGTCATTTGAAGCACTTGGCGTGATCCTGGTACCACCTACAGCCATCGGGCATCCCTTATCAAACGGTGTCAACACGCACGACGGGTACAGCGTAAACTCTCATGGATATATCGATGCTCGGTCGGCGATTTGCCCACGGGCCGCTCGATGCCGACGAGGTTCTACCCGACCGCATCGAGACGTTTCAACCCAGTCGGGCTACTTGTGAGCGCTAAAGTACCAGGACAGACCGCCGTCCATAGCCTTGGCAAACTGTTGAGGGGTGATCTCCTTCGCGAACAGCCGTTGTGAAAGCGGCTGCATCACCGCCCACATGCCGTTCACGCCGTTAGCCGGTGCACCGCTCGCGCTCATTGGCGGCACGTTAAGCGGGCCGGACACGTCGATGATCGGACTCACCTTCTGTGTCTGCAACTCATTGTACGCTTTAATGGAGAGCGGGTACTTGGTCGGCAGGGTAATGCCCTTCATCGGGATGATGTCGCCCGCTACCTGGGTGAACAGCTGACCGAACTGGGGCGTAGCGGTGAATTTCCAGAGTTTAGCGGCCGCCGCGGCTTCCTGCTTGTTGGCGATTTTCGCGTTCATCGAGATGTCGCCGTCGATGTACCAGTCAACCCGTGCCTTGTGCGTATAATACGCCTGGTTGCCCGGAAACTTCGCGATGGCGGAGGAACTGCTCGGCGGCACCAGGAACGATCCCAATTGCAGTTTGGGGTTATATGCCATGATTCCCGGGACGGCGTAGATGCCGTCGAAGATCATGGCCGCCTGCCCGAGCGCCAGGGCCTCCCATTGCGAGGATCCGGTCGGGGACCCCGAGGCAATGTAGTTGTGCTCGAAGAAGGGGATGAGCTCCTGAGCCTTCGTGAGTGCTTCGATGAACGGCGCACTCTCATAGTTCGTCTTCCCGTTGATCAGGTCTTGATTCCATTTAGAATCGGCGGTACTGGAGACGATTTCATCCAGGGTGTGATTGAGTACCCGAGGTTGCGTACCCATAACGTTGAAAGGCGTCACGCCATGGGACTGGAGTGTTTTGCACACCTGGATGAAGTCTTCCCAGGTCGTGGGCGGTGACAGATGGTACTTCTGAAAGATTGCCTTGTTGTAAAAGACATGCAGCGTCTGCAGGGCGTACGGTATTCCCCAGTGCTTGCCGTTCATGGCAAACGGGGGCATGACGCTCGGATTGATCTTCGAAATGTCTACTCCGGCGTCCTCGGTGGACTGAATCAGCCGGCTCGGCACGTACTTGAAGGTGTCATTCCCGTTGTCGGCGAAGAAAAGGTCGGGTCCTTTGCCGCCTTCCATCGCCGTTGAAAGGGTGGCGAAGTACAGGTTGACGACGATCGGCCTGAAATTGATATTGATGTTCAGACGCTTTCCTACTTGCTGCCAGAGCTGCGCGTCTTGGGGCCGCCAACTCCACAGAGTGACCGTGGGGGTCGAGGCTGCCGCGGTGACCTGGGCGGACGAGGACGCAGCCGCCCGATTACCCCCGACAAGAGTCGCGGGAAGCAGAATCGCCAGAAGGCAGAGCATCGCCGGCAGTCGTCCCGCGCGCCACGTACGCCGATTCACGGCAAGATCCTTTCAACTATGGTCTATAAGAAGATGGAACTTGGTTCTTCCGGTCGCTTGGTTTTCGCTGAACTATCCTGTTCCTTTCTACTATGGGCAACGCCCAGAGTTGATACGCTCGGATGGGGGAATCAGGACTAGAGATGGGCGACCCGATCTCGATATTTCGCCGTAATGGTCCGATTGTGTTCTTCAGCGCCGGGAAGCTTACTGCTTATCAGGATGGGCGGATCCGTAGCACCACCGTGGTACAGGCGCTCGGCAATGCCGACCATGATGCTGTTAACAAGCATGCACCCGGTAATGGTGGAGGCGGCGCCCACCTGCCAGCGATCATCGTCCGCCAGGCGCACGGCCACGTCACCGGGTGGAGCGCGGTTATCGAGCACGACATCCACGACATCGAGAAGCTTGCGTCCGGTACTATGCCGTGAGGCAAGTCCCTGGCTGTACGCCACGGAGGTAATCCCGACCGAGAACAGGCCGAGCCGGCGCGCCTCAAGGGCAAATTGCACCGGGACATCATTGATCCCTGCATTGGAAATGACCATGGCGCCATCACCGGAGCGCAAGCCGCACTGATTGGCGATCAGCTCGCCCAGGCCGGGAAGCTGTTCCACGTCGCTGCTGCCAAGGGCGCTCTCATGCAACATGAGGCTCGAAACCAGTACCGCGTTGATCGCCGCCAAGCCCCCCGCCCGTGTGAATACTTCCTCGGCCAACATGTGGGAGTGTCCGGTACCGAAGACATGGATGACGCCGCCTGCCTGGATTACCTTCGTCAGGCCGGCGACGGCTTGGTGGATCGCCGCGGCCTGCGTAGTGCCGATGTCGTCGAGCAGATCGCGCATCGTGCGCTGATACCGAGTTATGGCATCGACTTGCTCCAATGCCTGATCCGGGGATTCCGCCACAACCATC
>JAICHN010000100.1 GCA_025924845.1 Chloroflexota bacterium
AAATACGACGGTGAATCCCCTGGTTGGAGGAACAGCACTTGAGGCCGTGCCCTGCCTGCCAGGCCAAGCACGTAGCGCTCCAGACGTGGGTTCTCCTGCTCCATGGAAAAACCGCCGCCCGCCATGGCCACAATGTGCCCCAAGCCCTCAGCGGGCCGGTCGTTACTATCCGTCATCCGAACTTTCCCCACAGGCTGTACCGCAGCAACTATGATCATAGCGGGATTATTCATGACTGTATAGGGGAACCGGGATTATATGCCCATTTGATACAGTGAAAAGGACGCCGCTGGGACCATCACCCATCGCAGGCGTCATCCGGATTACGGAAGGGGACAAACGTGAGCGGCGAAGATTTTCCGGAGTCCGCGCCCGGCACGCACTCAACCGGCAGTCGGATTCTGATCCTGGGAGCAGGATATGCCGGCCTGCGTTGCGCTCAGGTAGTGAGCAAGTATCTCGCCGATCCGGGCGCGCCCGAAGTGGTGCTCGTGGATCGGAACAGCTATCACCAGATCATCACCCAACTACCTGAAGCGGTGAGCGGCCGGCTGGCCACCGATGAAGTAGCTGTTCCGTTGACCGAGTTGCTCAAGCGGACTCCTGTACGATTTCGGCAGGCCGAAGTACGAGAGATCGATCTCGACGGCAAACGAGTGGTCACTTCGGAAGGCATCTTGACCTACACCACGTTGGTCGTCGCCCTCGGCAGCGTCACTGCCTACTATGGAGTGCAGGGCTTGAAGGATCATGCACTGACTCTGAAGTCCGTGGAAGATGCGGAGGAGATTACGCGGCGCGTTCAGCAAGCCGTGGCCGACGCGGCTGAGACGTCGGATCCCGCACGCCGCGCCCGGCTGCTTACCTTTTTGATTGGCGGCGCCGGCCTTACCGGGGTCGAACTGGCGGGGGAGCTTGCCGAGGTCTTGCCGACCATGGCCCGCGCCCAGGACATTCCTCCTACTGAACCGCGCGTAACGCTGATTGAAGCGGCGCCGGCGGTTTTGCCGAGTATGCCCGAGCGCCTGCAAGGAAGAGCGGCGGCCATTCTCGCCGAATTGGGTGTTCGTCTGGTCCTGGGGAGCAAGGTGACCGCGGCCGACCAGGAGGGAATTGATCTGGCGAGCGGCGATCGCCTGGTGGGGAACACGCTGGTCTGGACCGGCGGGATCATGGCTCCCCCGCTGCTGGGACAGTCCGGCCTGCCCACGGCGCTGAACGGCCATGTGCCGGTCAACGAGTACCTGCAAGCCGAGGGCTTTCCCGACGTATACGTGGTGGGCGACTCGGCAAGCCTTCCCGTGCTGGAAGGGGAGAGCGCCATGCCCCCAACCGCCCAGATCGCGGTCAAGCAGGCGGAGGCAGCGGCATACAACATCGTGGCCGGTTGGGAGGGTTGGCCGCGCCGACCCTACAAGCCGGCGGACAAGGGGCAATTAGTATCACTCGGCTCCGAGCGCGGCGTCGCTTCCGTATTCTATATCCCGCTGGTCGGCAAGAAGGTGATCGCCCTCAAGGCGCTAATCGCGGAATCGTACCGTTATGCCGCGACGGGGCGAATCAGCTTGGGTCGCGGGAGAAGAGGCTAACATATCCCCTTGGCGTACGTTTCCTCCCTCCTGTAAGGGCACCCCTCGTGGGTGCCCTTGGCGACCTGAAGCAGGGCACCCACGAGGGGTGCCCATACGGAACCGCCGCGATACTTGGGCCATGCTGTACTAGGGGCGCCAACCCCCCTGTCCGCCCAGCACGAGAGGCTGGACGGCGGTTTTGGTGCCGGCTGCCGCCACGTTGAGGTTCTCGACCAGAGCTTGGGGTGGGGCCTGCGCGGCGGCGGGACTGCTCGCGACAACGGTGAAGGCGATACTTCCCGTGCTGGAGAGTGCCGACAGATGAAAGATGCCGGATGCCGCCAACGAGAAAAGCGTCTTCTGCTTCTTTCCGTCCTTACTCAGTTGGTAAATATGCGCCGTTCCGGTCTGAGGATTGCTCGGAACGGTCGCCACGTAGACATTTTTGCCATCAGGAGACCAGGCCAATGAGGCCGCGCCAAGCTTAGGTCCCAGCACCTGGGTCTTGCCTGTTTTTACCGTAAGGAGCCCAACCTGGGCCGGACTGGAGGGTTTAGCCCCCGTCACCGACGCGGCAATGGTCGAACCGTCCGGCGAAAGAACGCCGCCGAACCAGGTGGGAAGCGACATACTCTTGTGGGTTTTGGTGTTGAGCACGGTAAGACCCTGACCCGTGCAGGACGACTGAACGGCCACCAGGTTCGGCTGCGCCCAAATCAGGGTATTCGGCGTGCCTAAATAGGCCCCCTCGGCCAGGGCGAAGGCGTTGGCGAGCGCGGTTACCTTGCTGCTGCACCCGGCCGTGAAGGTCACTGTACCCAGGGTCGTTGTGCTCTTGTTGGAGACCTTCATGGCCATGACCTTGAGCTTAATGGGATGAGGGCTGGCGGAGGCATTTGGCAGTACCTGGGCGAGCTTCGTCGCGGGGACGGTATACAGTACGTACTTCCCATCCCTGGACCATCCAGGATTCACCCATGGATAGGCATTCGCCGCCAGCACCTTGGCGTCGGCGCCATGCGAATTCGCCAGATAGATGGTCGCAGCGTTCGCCACGTAATCGTCGAGAACAAACACCAGGCCCGAGCCGTCAGGGGACCAAAGCGGAGTTTGCCCTACGCCGGCTGTCGTGAGATTGCTCGCCTCAATCACGCTCACTTGCCCCGCCGTGACGAAAGCGAGGGCATTGGTAGAGGCGGCGGCAGCCCGCGCGGCACTCGGTCCCACGCTGGTTGCCGGCACGATCGCGACGATTGCCGCCGCGGCAACGCCGCGCCACAGTTTCCGCATAATCGACCTTCTCCTTAGCTTCCAATCGATCCCATCGGCCCGCGCTCGGCACGGACGGGCCGAAGGTTAAGGTACCCGCTCCACCAGCTAACGGCCAGCCGGAGCCGAGTGACAGTACACGATCAAAGTGTGCCGGCTAGCCGGCGGGGGCCGCCTCAGGCGTTCCTTCAATCGCCGATTTCACGGCTCGGCCAAACTGCGTCATAATGTCATCGAACTTACGTTTAAACAGGCCCATGCCCAACCCGGCAATTTTGCCGCTCACCGACGCCTCAACCCGGAGGAGGAGGTGAGTCAGCGCCCCATCCGCCTGGAGCGAGGCGGTGATATCGATCCGAACGCTGCTGCCGAGCGCGGAGTCCTTGCCCGTGCCGACCACATGCAAGGAGCGGCCTACCTCGGCGGACTGCACTACCAGGTCGAGCGGCATTTTGAGTTTGAGCGGCCCAACCCGGTCCGCTACCAGAGCGGTATACCGAACATGGGGCTCGATGACGGTAGCCTCCTTACACCCCGGAATACAGCGGGCCAATTGCTCTACATCCCATAAGAAGGCCCAGACCTGCTCCGGCCCGGCGCCTATCGCAATGTCGTGTTCGAAAAGCATTACTATCCTTCTCTCTTATCCTCTCCTATCGCGCTCCGCCGCGGGCATGAATGGGCCGACTCTCCTATACTGTACCGCGAGTGCAGGTCGAGCCGAGGGGAAGCATGAACCGGACGCGGATGCACGCTGTAAGGAGTTCCATGGGCGAACGTATCGTTCTTTCATCCTATCAGGCCAACCCGATGCTGGAAGGACATTCCAGCGGCCTTGACACCATATGCACCAGCCTCGACCTCGGGGTAACCGAAACGACGGTACGGCTGCGGGCGGATCGCGTGCTGCTGACGGACACGGTCGCCCTGGATTGGGCAATGGTTCGGCTTATTTGCCGGGGGGAGCCCATGTGCTTCTTGGCGGAGGACGGATCCATCGAGAAGATTCACCGTTTCTCCACTACCTTCAACCGACCCTACAGCCTTATGGCCACCACCGGGGCGCCGACCTTGGTGAACTCCGGCTTTACCATGCACCGTATTGTGGGAACCGACCCCGGACGGGATACCGAGGAAAAGATGCGGGCCATGGGAGCGCCGCGCGGGCGCGTTCTGGATACCACGACCGGCCTCGGATACACCGCCATCGCCGCGGCGCGCACGGCCGATGAGGTGGTTACCATCGAACTGGATCCGCTGGTGCTTGAAATCGCCGAACTGAATCCGTGGTCGCGCGATCTGTTCGCGAACCGCCGCATCACGCGGCTCGTCGGCGACAGCTCAACCTTGATCGAAGACTTTCCCGACCACTCATTCACGCAGGTCATTCACGACCCACCTACACTCAGCCTGGCCGGCGACCTGTACGGCGGCGCCTTCTACCGGCAGCTCTTCCGAGTGCTGCGGTCCGGTGGCAGGCTCTTCCATTATGTCGGTAATCTGGAGAGCAAGCAGGGCGCCATGGTCGGCAAGGGCGTAATGCGCAGGCTCGGTGAGTCCGGTTTCACCCGTGTGATACCGAAGCCGAGCGCCTTCGCAGTGGTGGCTACCCGGCCCTAATCACGCCGTCTCAGGCAGCATCGGCATGTTGATTCCCCGCGCGCTCGCGAGGGCAACCGCCTCCGGATAACCGGCATCCGCATGGCGGACCACGCCCATCCCCGGGTCGGCGGTAAGTACGCGCTCCAGACGTTCGGCCATGGCCGGGGTGCCGTCGGCCACCACGACCATGCCGGCATGAATGGACTTTCCCATTCCCACCCCACCGCCATGATGAATGCTGATCCAACTGGCACCGCAGGCCGTATTGAGCAGAGCATTGAGCAGCGGCCAATCGGCGATGGCGTCGGATCCGTCGAGCATGGACTCGGTCTCGCGGTGCGGCGACGCCACCGAACCGGCGTCCAGATGGTCGCGGCCGATCACGATCGGCGCGCGCACGATGCCCTTCGCCACCATGTCGTTGAAGCGGGCGCCGAGGCGAGCTCTCTCGCCATAGCCCAACCAGCATATGCGCGCCGGCAGACCCTGGAAAGCCACCTTTTCCCGCGCCAAACGGATCCACCGGCAGACGTGTTCGTTGTCGGGGAATTCCTCGAGAACGGCCTCGTCCGTTGCCGCCAGATCGCGGGGATCGCCGGACAGCACAACCCAGCGGAAGGGACCTTTTCCCTCGCAGAACAACGGCCGAATGTAGGCAGGGACGAATCCGGGATAGGAGAAGGCATCGACAAGGCCATGCTCCTGGGCTAGGCCCCGCAGGGAGTTGCCATAGTCGAAGGTCTCCACCCCGGCCCGCGCGAACCCGACCATGGCGCCCGCGTGACGCACCGCGCTTTCGCCGGCCAGGCGAATATACGCCGCTGGATCGGAAAGGCGGAGCGCCGCCGCGGTCTCCAGATCAAGCCCGGCCGGGATGTAGCCGTTGAGCGGGTCATGAGCACTCGTCTGGTCGGTAACCATGTCGATCGGCGCGCCGTCAGCCAGGAAGCGCGGGAAGAGATCGGCCGCGTTCCCGACCAGGCCGATGGAGAGCGGAGTGCGTTGGCGCGCGGCATCCAGGGCCAGGCGCAACGCATCGTCGTAATCGACGGCCTTGACGTCCAGATACCGGGTTTCTAATCGGCGGACTATACGTTGCGGTTCAGCCTCCACGCAGAGGGCGACGCCGCCAAGCATCGTGATGGCGAGGGGCTGGGCGCCGCCCATCCCGCCCAGGCCGGCGGTGAGGACGATCCGCCCGGCGAGGTCCGGCCAGCCGCGTTTATGCGCGGCGGCGGCGAAGGTTTCATAGGTACCCTGAAGAATGCCCTGGGTGCCGATATAGATCCAACTGCCGGCCGTCATTTGCCCATACATGGTCAGGCCGAGCGCATCGAGCCGGCGGAACTCATCCCACGTAGCCCAGTCGGGAACCAGATTCGCGTTGGCCATGAGCACGCGGGGCGCCCCCTCGTGAGTGCGGAACACCGCCACGGGCTTTCCAGACTGCACCACGAGCGTTTCGTCATGCGAAAGCGTTTGCAAGGTACGAAGTATGGCCTGAAGGCATTCGTGATTACGGGCAGCCTTACCGGCTCCGCCGTAGACCACCAAATCTTGCGGCCGTTCCGCTACTTGAGGATCAAGATTGTTGAGTAACATGCGATAGGCCGCTTCCTGTTGCCAGCCTTTGCAGTGCAGGTCCATGCCGTGGGGAGCGCCATTCAGGGGAACTGAGCCGAGTGGAAACGTCATGACACTCTCCTCCTGGGCTTGGCACAACTTAGGGAACGGTAAGACCGGATTCATCGCCTGTAACTCAGGATAGCGAATCGAAGCAATCGAATAGAGAGGAGCCGTTGTTTCCAGCACCAGATAAGCCGGCCGATTTTCTGCCGCTCTGCCCACAATTCCTCTGGGGATCGGGTGCAATTGCCAGTACCATTAGGCTATCGAGTACACTGGCAGCGCGTGCTTTACTGGATTCAGCCCAGGAGCTCAGGCAGCGGCCTGTGAAAAGCGCGCTGTCGGCTCGTAGGGCACGAAGCCGGCATGGCGATAGATCGCGTATAGTGGTTTCCGGCGCCAACTGGTCGGAGGCGAGCCCTGGTACTGGGCGCGACGGGAAAGGACAGGTATACTGGTGGACGAGACGCGTTATTTAGCCGTTACCAAACAGGAAGCTGAACTCATCATGGATAGCTTTAAAGTATCCAATCCGCTAACGCGGAACATTGCGCTCAAGGCCGCCGGCCTGGTGCTCGAGTTCGCGGCGGACGACGAGATCCGTGACGCGGTTCGGCTCACCGACAGCAGGCATCATAGCGATGCGGAGGTTGTGCGTTAGTGCGGATATCCGAGCGTAAGAGACAGCTTCGCGAACAAGCGGTCTCGGGACCTCGCGAAGACCTCGGCGCTTCGGAGACCACCCCTAAAGCAGCAAGAGTAGCGCGGGCACGGGCCGCGCCCGTCAAGAGCGCGCCGCGTGCCTCGAGCAAGAGCGGCGCGCGGGCGCCCCAACCGCGCGCCAGACCAGTGCGCAAGCAACGCGGTCCCCGCTTCTATGCGGGCTTCGGCGTGATCGGGTTACTATTTTCCCTCACCCTGATCTGGACCACCTTTTCGAGCTACAACACAAACAAAAATGCGTATCCTGCCGCACGGGCTACCTATACGGCGCAGAGCCGTGCATATCCTACTGCGGTTGCCAAGTTCAACGAGGCCAAGGCTCATCATGTAAAACCGCTACCAAAAGCCCCGGTGGCGCCTAAGGCCCCCACGAAGCCCGTGCTGTCGCTGGGAAGCTTCGCGCTCCCTATCCTGTACGTGGTGCTGTCCCTTGCCTATCTCTACCTTGCCTATCGGGCCGCACAGCAGCGGAAGTTGCCGGACGGCGCCCCCGCGGCCGCGGCGCGGCGATAGATCGCCACAATCCCCCACTAGTCCTATGGCACACTGGTTTGAGTGTGCTAGACTGATCCTCGTAGATTGGTCCGTAGGCATTCGACTGGGGGCTTCGTACCATGGTTACGGCAGAGGCACGGCAAGCGGAGGTCTTGGGGTACCGCGAATTGTTGCGCCCGATAGGCGCCTTCCTGGACGACATTCAAGCGCGCGAGGTCGTACTGGCCGAAATTCGGGACGGCTTTACCTGGACCTACATGGTGCGGAATAGCGGCGCCCCCGCGCGGACCGAGGCGGTTGCCTATGAGGATCTGCCTCGCATGCGTGAGCAGATGCGCCGGCGAAAGAAGACGGCGGAGACGGCGCGGAGCCAAGACCCTGGACTTCTCACCTTGCCGAATAATGTGCTGCCGATGTACCCGTCCGGCTACGAGGAGCGGCTGCGCTCATTGGGCGCGAAGCTCGATAGCCGACATGCCGAGCAGATCGAGATTGTCGAGCTTGGCTCAACCTTCCTCGTGCGCTTCGTCCAGCCGCCGCCCGCCTTCGTGCGACGCGCCCAGCAATCGGAAGGACAGGTTCCGCGCTTCCGCGAGGATTCCTATGACACCGCCGAGATGACTGAGTTGATTGCCATGGCGAGGAGCCGGCGCGGCAGTAAATACTACTACTAAACGGTCTCCGCCCGAGCGCGTACATAGTTCAAAGGGTCTGCCTCGTTGAGGCAGACCCTTTCTTCTTACTTGCGGGGGCTGGATTCGAACCAACGACCTTCGGGTTATGAGCCCGACGAGCTGCCACTGCTCCACCCCGCTTTGGTAGTATGCCGTCACGGGTCGAAAAAGGTCAAGCGTGGTAGAGAATGTCATCATCGCAGGTCGAGCAGGGTACACTGGAGGTGAGATGACGTATCCCAGGGCCGGCCGCTGAGCCCCGCGGCGGCCGGCCCCGGACTAGCAGACACCTGGGAGATCGACATGAAGGCGGAGCAAGGGGCGCGGGGATGCGGCCAATCCTCCGAGGACGCGTGCTAGGCTCAGGGCAGTCTGTAGGCGAGTCACGTAACACTACGCGAGGTGACGGCCGAGTTGCGGCGCCGGGGGAGGCATCGCAACCAGGAGCTGCACCGGACCTGGACGGGGCTGTTCGAGACGCTGATGCAGGCTCCGCCATCGTGATCCGCGACCTGATTAAGTCATACGGTGGACGCCGCGCCGTCGATTCCGTGAGCTTCGCGGTCCAGCCCGGTGAGATCTTTGCCCTTCTGGGGCCGAACGGCGCGGGCAAGACCACCACCATGGAGATCCTGGAGGGTTACCGAACCGCCGACTCCGGCACGGTCGGTATCCTGGGACGTGACCCCCGGCGTGACGCGCGCCACTTGAAAATGCGGGTTGGCGTCATGCTGCAACAGGATGGTCTCCATCCCGGTCTCACCGCGCGCGAGATCCTCGGCCTGTATGCGCGTTTCTTCCCCAGGCCGGCCGATACGGATTCACTCCTGGATCAGGTGGGCCTGCAAGACGCGGCGCGCACGCGCGCCCGCCGCTTGTCCGGCGGACAGAAGCGGCGCCTGGCCCTGGCGGTGGCCCTGATCGGACGGCCCTCGCTGGTCTTTCTGGATGAACCGACTACCGGTATGGACCCCCAGGCCCGGCTCACTACCTGGGAGATCATCCGTACGTTGCGTAGCACGGGCGTTACCGTGATGCTGACCACTCACTTCATGGATGAGGCGGAACAGCTGGCCGACCGCGTAGCGATCATCGATCATGGGCGCCTGGTCGCGCTGGATACGCCGCATGCGCTGATGCGCGACACCGAGGCGGGACTGGTGCGTCTGCGTGCGACGCCGGGATTGGATATCGCGGCGCTAGGGCGAGTGGCCGGCGTGCGAGCGGTTAACGAGGCGCAGCCAGGCCACTACGTGCTCAAGGGCGACGATACAGCCGCCCTCATCGCCGAGGTGACGGCGTGGTTGCGCGATCAGGGGATTACGCTGAGGGAGATCCGAGTCGGCCAGCAATCGCTGGAAGAGACCTTCCTGCGCCTCACCGCCGGGGGAGGGCAACCATGAACACAAACATGGAAATGCCCACGAGTCAGCGCGGTTTGCTTGCGCAATCGATCTGGGCGCAGACCCAGGCTGAATTAACGCTGACTGCGCGGCGCGGCGAAAATGTGCTGATCACCGTAATCGTACCGGTCTTGCTGCTCGTCTTTTTCGCCTCGCTCAGTATCGTCAGGGTCGGCAACACCAACCCGGTCGACTTTCTCCTCCCCGGCATGCTCGCCCTCGCCGTGATCGCAACCGGTATGGTAGCACTCGGTATTGCCACGGCCTACGAGCGCTACTACGGCGTGCTGAAGCGGCTAGGCGCCTCGCCGCTGCCGCGCGCGGGCTTGATCACGGCCAAGGCGCTGTCCGTGCTGGCGCTCGAGGTGGTACAGGTGGCCCTGCTGATGATCGTCGCCGCGATCTTCTATGGGTGGCATCCGGCCGGATCGCCTGGCACGCTGCTGGTCGCCCTGCTGCTCGGCAGCATCACCTTTGCCGCGCTGGGCCTCGCCATGGCCGGCGCCTTACGGGCCGAGGCGACGCTTGCCGGGGCCAACGGCCTCTACCTGCTGTTCCTCCTGCTGAGCGATGCCGTGCTGCCGCTCGACCATTTGCCCACCGTATTGCAGGATCTGGCGCACGTCTTGCCGGCGGCGGCACTGACCGATGCATTGCGCGCCGCCCTGACCGTGGGCGCCACGTTCCCCGGCTCGGATATCGCGGTGCTGGCGGCGTGGGCGATTATCGTGCTGGGGGTGGCCATGCGTACGTTTAAGTGGGAATGACTTCGGTCAGCCGGCGGCGACTGAGGGAGAATCCTCGTGCTCTGATACCTCGCTTTGCTCGAACACCCGCATCAGCGACTGATGCACGCGCACAAACTCGGCGTCGAGCGCACGTAACTCCGCTCGGTTGGCATACGTGACCCGATGGAGAACCTGCGCTCCGTCGTCGGTGAGTGTCACTATGACTCGCCGGCGATCGGCGGGATCGCTGCCGCGCGTGACCAGGCCGCGCCGCACCGCCCTGTCCACCAGCAACGACGTACTATGATGACGCAATTGCAGGCGCTGGGCAATGTCCTTAATCGTCACTTTAGGATAGAGGGGATGCCCCCGGACGGCGAGTAAAAGAAGGTGCTGCTGAGGGGTAATGTTCGCCAGGCGCGCCTGATCCTCGGAATAGCGGAGGAAGCGCCGAACTACATAACGAAAATTGGCATGTACCTGAAATGCCTCGTGATCGAGATCGGCGGGGGAGTTGCCCACTGCTCCATTGTCGTCCAAGTCTCTGCTCCCAGATCTCCCGCGTACGGCGGTGTTACTCTTGCAGCGCCAAGCCTCACTCTATCACTGCACGATCTGATTGTATAGAGACTATAAACCTTGTCAAGGAAACCTGTGCATGGACTCCTACCGACCGGAAGCATCGAGCGCCGCCGCATGCGCTGGGAATCCTTCGTGGACGGCGAGCGCCCTCACCCCTGGGCGCAGGCGGGACAGCGCATCCGGAGTGAGGCGGGCCACGGTGCCCCGCTTCAAAAAGGTATGCGCGGTGCATGCAGAGGAGAGCGCCGCGAAGCCGCCGGTAGGCAAAGTGTTGGGAATGCCCAGCGAGAAATTGGCCACCACGAACGGCGTGCCTTGCCCCAGCAGGATTTCCCCGGCGTTGACGATGCGGGAAAGGAATTCCTCCGGCCGCGCGAGCGCCAGTTGCAGGTGTTCGGGCGCATACTCATTGACGAAAGAGATCCCTTCATCAAGGTTTTCCACTACGATGGCGCCGCCATAGACGCTGATGGAGGCAGCGGCGTAGGTACGCCTCGGCTCGGGAAGAGCGTCCAGGCGTAAGGCCACCTGCCGCTCGACTTCATCCACCAGACCTGAGTCGGTCGTGATTAATAGCGCAGCCGAATCGGCGCCGTGCTCGGCGTCGTTCAGCAAATCGGCGGCCAGCAGGTCGGGATTAGCCGAACGATCGGCGACAATGACCGCCTCGGAAGGGCCATACAGCAAGCCCACTGCCACGCCGTAGCGTTGCACGGCCAGCTGCGCGGCGGCTATAGCGGGACTGCCCGGCCCGGCAATCCGCCGTACCCGGCACACTGACTCGGTACCCAGGGCTAGAGCCGCAATGCCCGCCACCCCATTGGAGCGGTAGATCTCGCGAATGCCCAGACGTGAAGCCACGGCCAGCACGGCTGGATCCACCGCGCCATCCCTGCCCGGGAGGGGCGGCAACACGACGGCAACCTCGCCGACGCCCGCCACGACGGCCGGGGTGCCCAGGTGAATCATCACGGATGGAAATGAGCCCTTGCCGCACGGCACGTACAGGCCCACCCGATCCAGGGGCGACGCCTGTTCTCCGACCCAGATTCCCGGCCCCAATTCGGCCTGCCACGAACTCCGCTCCACAATCATTTCGTTAAAGCGGCGGACGTTGGCGATTGCCTCGTCGATTGCGGACAGCAGGTCAGGCGCTAAACTATCGGGAGCGGCATCAATCTCGTCAATAGGGACACGAATTCGATCGGGCGACAATTCGATCCGATCGAATCGTTTGGTAGCCTCCACCATCGCGGCATCGCCCCGCGTCCTCACGTCCTCGATCAGCGCTGCTATCGAGGCATGGAGTGTTTCATCGAACACATCCGCACCCGAACGGCGGAGCAGGCGCCGACGCTCGTCCTGGGTCATAGAGGCCAAAGTATAGCGGCGCACGTACACCAATGGAATCTCCCTCACAACGGTTTACACTAGCAAGGTACAGTACTGCCCGGCGGGCGGTGCGAAGGAGTTCGTGTGAGACTACTTATACTCGGCGGAACGGTCTTCCTGGGACGGGCGCTGGTCGATGCGGCGCTTGCCCAGGGTCATGACGTAACCCTTTTCAATCGCGGTAACCACGGCGCCGGTCTCTTCCCCGGCATAACGATGCTGCGAGGCGATCGCACGGGCGACCTGGCGCCTCTTGCCGGCAAGACATGGGACGCGGTCATCGACACCTGCGGCTACGTACCGCGCGTGGTACGCGCCTCGGCGGAGATCCTAGCGGTAGGCACCGCGCACTATACCTTCATCTCCACGGGCTCCGTATATGAAGAGTTTGGGACCATGCCGTTTGCCGAAACCTCCGCTGTCGGTATGATGGACGACGTCACGGTCGAGGAAATAACCAACGAGACCTACGGCCCACTCAAGGCGATGAGTGAGCAGGCCGTCGAAGGCGCTTTTCCAGGCAAGGCACTGATCGTGCGGCCAGGGTTGATTGTGGGTCCTCACGACCCCACTGACCGCTTTACCTACTGGCCCAGCCGAGTGGCGCGAGGCGGTGAGGTGCTCGCTCCGGACCAGCCTGGGCGCAAAGGTCAGGTAATTGACGTCCGCGATTTAGCGGAGTGGACACTTCGTCTGGTCGAAGGCGGCGTAACCGGCACGTTCAATGCCTGCGGCCCGGCCGAGCCGTATCGATTCGGTGACTTGCTGGATACCTGCAAGGCAGTGAGCGA
>JAICHN010000101.1 GCA_025924845.1 Chloroflexota bacterium
AACCCGAGGCTCGCGCGACGCTAAGCCGGGGTCGCGCCCTAATGTTTTCACAGGCGGCTTACTTTGAAAGGCGTGGACCTGCGAATGCGTTCGCAAGGCAGGGACGGGGCAGCTGCGGCTGCGGATGGCCGACTCCCGCACACTATGCCGTCGGATGATGCACTAATACCATCAAAGCGGAGGAGGAGAGCATTGCAACACAGCTACAGACTGATCGAGGTAACCAATCTGGCCAACGGGCAGCCCCTGGCGCTGCCTTTGCACGATGTGCAAGGGACGGCCGGCGGCCCGACCGTGGGCATCTCCGCCGCGATCCACGGCGACGAGGGGATCGGGGTCGAGGTGCTGCGCCGGCTGCTGGAGGATCCGGCGCTGGAAAACCTGAAGGGCCGCCTCCTCCTGTTGCCGCTGGCCAACCCGCTCGCCTTCCAGAGTTATAGCCGCAACACCCCAATCGACATGCTCAATCTGAATCGCGTCTTCCCCGGCGACGCGAACGGCTGGCTGACTGAACAACTGGCCCAGGTGATCAGCGATCAGTTCCTCCGCAAAATCGAGGTGCATCTCGACCTACATGCCGGCGGGTTGTTCCCGGTAGTCGACTACGTGTATCTGCTCAATGCTCCGGCGCTCTCGCGCGCCTTCGGTCGCCCCTATTTATACAAGCCGGCCCATCCCTATGCCGGGACGAGCACCGAGGTGACCCTGGAGGCGGGGGTGCGAACCGTCGTGGTGGAATTGGGCGGGGGGCTCGTGCCGCAGGAGCCGTATGCCATACAGGCCGTAGCGGGCCTGAAGAATATCCTGGCCGAACTCACTATGCTACCCGGGCATGTGCTCTCATTGCCCAAGCAGACCCTCCTCCACCGCATCGATATCGTGCGCCCGCGCCAGGGCGGTCTCTTCGTGCCCGTCGTGGATCAGGTCGGCGGCACGGTTCACAAGGGTGACGTGCTGGGGCGCGTGGTGAGTCCGCTGAGCCTTTCCGTGCTCGAGGAAATGCGCTGCCCGCTCGAGCATGGCGTGATGATTTTGACCCATCCCACGGCCCATCGGATCGAGCCTGGCGACTACGGTTTCATGGTCGGCGACTTGCAAACAGCGGAGGCACTGCCATGATTGGATCGGCTGAGCGCGCCTTCGCGGAGCGTCTGGTTGGCCTCGTCCTCGGCGTCGACGAGATCTACCGCGCCGCACTGCGCCCTGAACTGGAAGGTCTGGCTCGTGAAGGCTGGGTGGCGATCAACCTCTCCCAGGTACCGCCCCGGCCGCTCGCTTCCTATGCCGAGGCGCGCGACGCCGCGCTGGAACTGGGCCGAGAGTTGCCGGCGTTGGGGCTGTCGGCCGGGCGGCGCCAATACTTTCAGGACTATCTGCGAGCGATCGATGCCTTCTGCCGCTGGCAGGAAGGGCAGGACACTTCGTACAAGGAACTGAGCCGTGCGCTGCTCGGCATCGAGGTGGGACCGCCCGATCTGGAGCCGCTACGCCATGACCTTGACGCGCGGCTTCAGGCTGCCGGCTTCCAGGGCGACACCGCCGCCATGATCGCGGCGTTCCGCGCCCGCCGTGCCGTACCGCGCGAGGAGGCGGTGGCAACCCTCGGCCGTTATATGGACGAGGCGCGGCGGTGGGTGAGCCGCGAGTTCTTTCCCCTGCCCGACGACTTTCAATTCCACGTGGAGGGCGCGGGCAATCTATCCTATAACGCCTACTGTGAATATGTGGGCCGCTTCGTACGGATCAATACCGACATCCAATTCACCCACGAGGACCTAAAGCACCTGGCCTGCCACGAGGCATATCCGGGCCACGGCACGCACATTCTGCGCCGGGAAATGCTGGTCAAACAGGGGGAGATGACCGAGGACGGCCTGCTCGTGGTGACCGATACGCCGACCAGCCCCTTGTTCGAGGGAATCGGCGAAATCGGTCTCACCCTGGTCGGTTGGGACCGCACCGAAGCGGAGCAAATCAACCGGGTGATCGTCCGTCTGGATGCGGCGTTGGGCGTGTGGGCCGGTCACCTCTTCGCGGCGGGGCGGCGGGACGAGGGGATGGAGTTCCTCCGCCGCTACAGAGACGAGGCATGGGCTGAATCGCGGGGGCGGCTGATCGATCTGCCGATCCGCGGCCCGTTCATCTGCGCCTACTACTACGGCGATCTGATCGTGCATGCCGCGCAGGCGCGGATGAAGGACGGCAAGGCATTCCTCACCCACCTGTACGACTCCATGCATTCGCCAGCCTCGCTGGCGATGTACCCTCAATGAGCGACAGGGAAGGGACGTGATACAGCAGCAATCGCTTCAGATTACGCGCGCCGAGTTCGAGGCACGGGCCGCCGCGCTGCTCGACCACCTGCAGGCGGAAAACCTCGACGGCGTGGTCCTGTTCGACAATTTTCACATCGTCTACTGCACTGGGTTCGCCTTTTTCCCCACCGAGCGGCCAATCGCCTTCGTGATGAACCGGCATGGCGAGAAAGCGCTGTTCGTGCCCAGCCTCGAGGTCGAACATGCCAGGCTGCAGACCGGCTTTGATCGGGTCGATCAGTACGTCGAGTATCCCTACGATCCGCATCCCATGCACGTGCTGAAGACCACACTGGCGGACATGGGCGTGACCGGCCGGATCGGGGCCGACGGCGACGGCTACCCCCCAATCTTCGGCTACCGTGGCCCGTCGCTGACCGAATTGACCGGAGTTCAGCCGGTGCCGGTGGGGGACGCCATCGAGGACTTGATGGCGATCAAAAGCTCGGCCGAGTTGGCGCTGATCCGGGAGAGCATTAAGTGGGCCAACCTGGCCCATCGCTTGCTGCAACGCTACACGCGGGTCGGGACGACCGAGACGGAGGCGAGCCTGCGTGCGGGCCATGAGGCGACGCTGGCCATGATCGACACTCTGGGACCGCTCTATAGGGCGCAGAGCATGTTCTGGGAGGGCGCCGGCGCGATCTATCGCGGCCAGGTAGGGCGCCATTCGGCCATTCCCCACGTCATGGCCAACAACGTCGTCTTTCAGCCCGGCGACGTGCTCGTCTCCGGCACCCTGGCTCCCTTGTGGGGCTACAACTCGGAGATTGAACGGACCATGATCGTCGGCCCGGCCTCATCCGAACAGCAGCGCCTGTTCGGGCACATGAAGGCGGCCCAGGAAGTTGCCTTCGAGGCAATCCGGCCCGGCGCGACCTGTGCCGATGTGGACCGCGCGGTACGCGCCTACTTCGCGGAACACGATCTCATGGCGTACTGGAAGCATCATTCGGGGCACGGTCTAGGGCTGCGCAATCACGAAGGCCCCTTCCTGGACGCGGGCGATCACACGGTACTGCGGCCAGGCATGGTATTCGCGGTCGAGCCGGGCCTCTACGCCCCCGAACTCGGCGGTTTCCGCCACTCGGACACCGTGCTGGTCACGGAGACCGGCAGCGAGCTGCTCACCTACTATCCGCGCGATCTGGAAAGCCTGACCATCCCGCTTTGAGGCGGTGTAGATGTGCCGCCGCGCCTATCCTCGAACTTGTCCCGACCCCGCCCGTAATGCCTGAGCAATTCGGCATAAAATGCTGCTGTGAAGAATACATCGATACCTCTTGGGCGGAAGCCAAGATTGCTGGACTTATTCTGCTGCGCCGGGGGCGCCGGGGTCGGCTATAGTAGGGCCGGGTTTGATGTGGTCGGCGTAGATATTAAGCCGCAGCCGAACTATCCGCTTCCGTTCATCCGGACTGACGTGCTGCTGCTTGATCCGGAGTTTATCGCGTCGTTTGATGCCGTTCATGCATCGCCGCCCTGTCAATCCTATTCCGACCTTGCCAAGCGGAACGGCAACGCCGACGCGTGGCCGCGCCTCATTGAACCGGTCCGGGACATGCTCGTCCGATCCGGCCTTCCTTACGTGATCGAGAATGTGGAAGGCGCCCCCTTGCGTGACCCGATAATGCTGTGCGGGACGATGTTTACGGGCTTGCGGGTGCTTCGCCATCGATTGTTCGAAGCGAACTTCCCCATTGTGGCGCCCAAGCACGGGAAGCATCCGAAGGTCCATACCTTCGACAAGCGCAAATCGCATTACGGCACGACCGACGACATGCGCGATTTCGTGCAGGTGACCGGGGGTGGGAACTGCACCATAGCCGCCGCTCGCGATGCCATGGGCATCGATTGGATGACCAAGACTGAATTAAACGAGGCAATCCCCCCTGCCTACACGCAGTATATCGGTGAGCAATTGCCGGCCTATGTGCTTGCCGCAAAGCACTCACGGGGACCGTTACACCGCGACGCATGAGCCCGGCTCGGCAGCATGGCTCCTCCCGCCTGGAGGGGCATCCCTTGTGGGTGCCCTCGGCGGCCCGAACCAGGGCACCCACAAGACGCGTGATGCACATTCGATCGGTGGGCCAAGGGCCGGCGCCCCGCACCCGGCCCGCCGGCAGGGTCTCAATATGCGCTCATTGGGCGCCCGTCAGCCGCAAGGGTCCGCCGACCGGAGCCGTAGCGTCCGCTACCGCTCCACGGTGATCCCGGCTGAGGGAAGCAGGGTGAAGCGTGGGCCGGCACGCCGGGCCACGCCGGCGTCGCACAGGGCCTCCAGGGTCAGACGAAGGCGGTGCCGCGCCATCGGTGACGTCAGATCCGCCGCCGCCGCAAGTTGGGCGGCGGTGAGCGTGCCCTGGCGGGCCAACGCCTCCAGACAGAGATATAGATAGCGTCTGCCGCCTAGGTCCGGCCGCTCGGCCTGCAGCCTGATGGTCAGCGCTTCGATCCGCGCCCGATTCCAGCCGGGCACCACGGGCGTCGGATCGCCGATGCCGGCCTGCCCTAATCCCCCTTCCGGCTTCGCGACCTGAAAACCATAGGCGGCCAGCACCGAGCCGATGGTCTCGCGCAGCGTCGCCTCGTCCCACTCTGGATGCGCGGCAAGATCCGCCGCCAATTGATCGATCAGCGGCCGTGGATTCTGGAGCACCGCCCCGCTCAGCGCCCGCGCCTGACGCTCCCGTTCCAGGGCATGGCGGAGCCGCGCCACACGGCGTTCCGTTGCCCCCAGGCGTCCTCGCAAGGCGCGTGTATGGGCCAAAGGCTCGACTGGCGGAGCAGAGTCGGTCGGTCGCATTTCCACCGCGGGCGCCGCCTCGTCGACGCGCGGTGTCGCGAGGACAATGGTCTGCTGCCGGAAGCCGTGGAGATTAAGGGGGAGATGCAGGCTGCCCAGTTTGGCGCGCGTGCCCGTCCGACGCAGTAGTTGAACGGCGGATCGGCCGGCGCTGCCCAGCATGCCCGACTGCCGATCTTTCCGGTCAGCCACGGGCCCGCTCAACTCCCCGCTGCCAGGCGGCGTAACGCTGCTCACGTTCATCCTCGCCGATGCGCGGTTCGAAGACGCGCTCCACCTGGCGATGCCCAGCTAGAGCCTCCAGGTTCGGCCATACTCCTACGGCCAGCCCCGCCAGATAGGCGGCGCCCAGGGCCGTGGTCTCGTGGACACGGGGACGTTCGACGGGGATCCCCAGAAGATCGGCTTGCGTTTGCATCAGGAGGTCGTTGACCACGGCTCCCCCATCGACGCGGAGTGATAAAGGCGCCGCCCCGCTATCGCTCGCCATGCAACGCACCACGTCGCGGCTCTGGAAACAGATGGCCTCCAGGGCGGCGCGCGCGATATGGCCGGCGCTGCTGCCCTGGGTCAAGCCCGCGATCAGACCGCGCGCGTTCGGATCCCAGTAGGGGGCGCCCAGGCCCACGAAAGCGGGTACGAACACCACGCCGCCGCTGTCCGGCACGCTCGCGGCCAGCCCTTCCACGTCGCCCGTGCTCCCGATCAGGCCCAGCCCGTCGCGCAGCCACTTAATGACGGAGCCGGCGATGAACACGCTCCCTTCAAGGGCATAGGTCACGACACCCTCGCGTTGCCAGGCTACGGTGGTGAGCAGGTTGTTGTGGGAAACGGCGACCTGTTCGCCCGTATTGAGGAGAAGGAAGCAGCCGGTGCCGTAGGTGTTCTTGGCCAGTCCCGCGCTCCAACATGCCTGGCCAAAGGTGGCGGCGTGCTGATCGCCCGCTGCCCCGGCCAGGGGGATGGCGCGGCCCAGCAGCGCGGGATCGGTTTCGCCGTAGACGGCGCTCGATGGACGCACTTCAGGCAAGACGGCGCGCGGGATACCGAGGCGCTGGAGCAGGGTCTCATCCCAATCCAGGCGGTGAATGTCAAACAGCATGGTGCGCGAGGCGTTGGAGACGTCGGTCATATGGAGGCGTCCCCCGCTGAGCCGCCAGAGCAGGAAGCTGTCCACCGTGCCGAAGGCCAACTCGCCGCGTTCCGCTTGTTCGCGGGCGCCGGGTACGTGCTCGATCAGCCAGTGTAGCTTGGTGCCGGAGAAGTAGGGATCGATCACCAGGCCGGTTCGCTCGCGCACGTGATCCGCCAGTCCCTCCTCGCGCAGCTTGGCGCAGAGGGGAGCGGTGCGCCGGTCCTGCCAGACGATGGCATTATGCACCGGCGTGCCGCTTGCCCGATCCCAGAGCACAGTGGTCTCGCGTTGGTTGGTGATCCCGATGGCCGCGATCTGCTCCAGGGAGACGGCGGATTGGCTGAGCACCTGACGGGCCACGGCAAGTTGACTGTCCCAGATCGCCTCCGGGTCATGCTCGACCCAGCCGGGACCGGGATAGATCTGCGGATACTCCCGCGCCGCCGCGCCCACCGGCAGGCCCTGCTCGTTAAAGAGCAACGCTCGCGAACTGGTAGTGCCCTGGTCCAGGGCGAGCACGAACGAGCCGCTCACCCGATCCTCCCTTGCCGGCGGTTGGCGAGCCCGCGACTCTGCCACCGGCGTTGCGCGCTTCCCAGTCGCCGCTCATCCGGCATCACTGATAGAGATCCTGCAACTGCGGCTGACCATGGCCATGGTAGGTGAGAGTGGCGCGGGTATTGCCTCCATAAACCACGGTAATCGTCACGTCGGCCAAGCTCGGGTAATGGGTCTGCAACTGGGCGAACAGGTTGGTCAGGAAGGTATCGCGGGTAGAGACGTAGCCGTACACCCAGGCGGTATCTAGCGCGTTTAGGATCAGATTAGCTTTCCCTACCTGGCGTATGAAGCTGGCATAGGTGGGCGATTTGGGGTCGGCGTCGCAGCCTGCGGTAGGGCTGATCGTGAGCGACATATCGAAATTGTAGTTCTGCGAGGCAGCGAAGGCGATCAGATTGGTATCCTCTACCGCCGCGTCGGGGCAATTACCCGCGAACTGATCGAACCCGGTACTTGCCACCAAGGGAGGCGGGATCGCGGTCGGCACCGCCGTGGGCCGGGCCACGGTGGCGATCGTGGTATTAGTGAGCACGGAGATCGTCTGCGCGGAACAGCCGCCCAGCAGGAGGGGGATCAAACCGAGGAGAGGAAGCAACTTTCGCACGGCGGTAAGGATAGACGTTCGCGCGATTCTCGGCAAGGCGTTTATTATTCGCGTGGAATAGGTCGCGCCGAGTATACAATAGAGCTACGGGGGCGCCGCCGGCGCGCGGCCGGGCATGTGTTCACCCCCGAGGCCGGGAACATTCGGTATGGAGCAGGTCAACGCGGGCCGGGAGCCTACGCTGATTGGTCGTCGGCAAGAGCTTGCCATGTTGGAGAGCGGGCTGGATGCCATAGCGGGTGGGCGGACCCGCGTGGTGCTGGTCAGCGGCGAGCCGGGCATCGGCAAGACCCGGCTCCTCGATGCCGTCGCGGAGCACGCCGCGGGGGCGGGCACGCTGGTGCTGCGCGGCGGCGCCACCGACGCCGAGGGGATGCCGCCCTACCTGCCGTTCCTGGGAGCGCTTGGCGACTACATCGCCGCGGCGCCGGCCAACCGGTTGCGCGAACAGCTCGGTCCATCGGCCGCCGTCCTGGCCACGATCCTGCCCGAAATAGTCCAGCGTCTCGGTGAACCGCCGGCCACATATCCGCTCCCGGCGGAGCAGGCCCGCCTCCGGCTCTTCGAGGCCGTGGGCGGTTTTCTGGCCGCGCTCGCCGCCCCATGCGCGCTGCTGCTCATCCTTGACGACTTGCACTGGGCGGACCCGGCAAGCCTGGACTTGCTCAGCTACGTGGCCCGCCGACAGCCAACCGCCCGGCTGCTGATTCTGGGCGCCTACCGCGAGGGCGAAGTCGCTCACCGGCCGGCTTTCGACCGGGCTCTGGCCGAGCTTACCCGCCTACGCATACTCGACGGCCTCGCCCTCGGCCCGCTCACGGACGCGGAGATCACCGCACTGGCCGGTGAATACCTTGGTGCACCGCTCGATCCGCCCGCACGCGCCCTGCTGTGCGCGCACAGCGGTGGCGTGCCGTTCTTTGCCGAGGAACTGGTGCGCGGGTGGCTCGAAACCGGCGCCCTTATCCCAATCAACGGCAACCAAGGGCGTTCTTATACGTTGAGCGGCATAGGAGAACCGGTGCTACCGGCCGGTATCGTGGGCGCGGTGCGCCGACGGCTCTCCCGCCTGCCGCCCGAGGTCGTCGAACTCCTGCGCAGCGCGGCGATCATCGGCCGTACCTTCGACCCTTCCCTGCTCGCCGGCGCGGCAGGCCGGGAGCCGGAGTGGGTTGAGGATCGTCTCCAGGAGGCGGTGATCGCCCGTCTGGTGCGGGCCGATCCGGCGGATACCTTCGCTTTCAGCCACGACAAGATTCGCGAGTGCCTCTACAACGAGGTGACGGCCGTCCGTCGCCGTCGCCTGCATGGATTCATCGGCCGCGCCCTGGAGACGTTGCCGGGACTGCCCGACGCGCGGCGGCTTACCGAGCTGGCATTTCACTTCACTCGGGGCGGTGACCACGCTCGGGGCGCCCGTTACGCAATCGATGCCGCCGAGCACGCCATGCGCGCCTTCGCCCCCGACGAGGCAATAGTCCACTATCGGGCGGCGCTGGCCTTGCTCGACGCCGAGGATCACCGGCATGGCGATCTGCTGCTCGGCCTGGGTGAGGCTGCGGTCCTGGCCGGCTTTGAGCGAGATGCGGTGGTCGGTTTCGAGGCTGCGCGCGCCTGGTTTGAGCGGACAGGAGCGCCCGAGGCGGCGGCACGGGCAGCGCACTGCGCCGGCCAGGCACTGGCCAGGCTCGAAGAGCATCAAGCGGCGCGGCACAGCTATGAGGCCGCCCTGGCTCTCCTGAAGGACCGGCCCGGCCCCGAGCTGGTCCGCGTGCTGGTGGATCTTGGCACCCTGCTCGCGGTGAGCCTCCACGAGCAGACAGCGGGGATCGCCTACGGCAGGCAGGCACTGGAACTGGCCCAGCGTCTGGCCGACGAGCGCCTCGTCGCCGCGGCGGGGCGGGCGCTGGGCAATCTGCTGATGCGGAGCAATGACCTGGCCGGGGGCATCTCCTTGCTGGAGCGGTCCCTTTCGTCGGCAATCGCCGTGGATGATCCGGTCGAGGCGGCTGAATGCTGTGCCTGTCTGGCGCCCGCCTTTTTCTGGCAGGGGGAGATCGAGCGATCTCGCGCGGTGACGTTGCGGCGGCTGGACTTCGCGCGGCGCTGCCATGATCCCTTTCAGTTGCGCCATGTCTACGCCTGGCTCGCCATGCTTGCCGGCGTACAAGGCAGGCTGGCCGAGGCGGACCAGTTGCTCGACCAAGAAGAGGAGATCGTCGAGCGCCTGGCCGGCCCGGAGCCGCGAGCCTGGTTGCGGTTCTGCCGCGGCGCCCTGGCGTACGAGCGAGGCGACTACCCCGCGGCGGAAGCATGGTTGCGGGAGGCAACCGATATGTTCCGCGCGATCGGTCGCGGCACCCTGGTGTGGTATCTCGGCTTCCTTGGCCTGTCTCTGGCGGCCCAGGGAAAGACGGCAGAGTCCCGCGCCTGCATGGATGAATTGGAAATGCTGCTGGAAGCAGTACCCCTGGGTACGACGCCGACCGCGGAACCTCTGGCCTACCTGACCCAGATCGCGCCGGCGCTGGGCGATCACGAACGGCTATCTCGATACTACGCGCGGCTGATCACGTTCAAGGGACAGTTCCACGATCTGCTGATCGATCGCTTGCTGGGGGAAATCGAGACGAGGCAAGAGGACTGGGCGGCAGCACAGGCGCACCTGGCGGCGGCGGAGAGCCTGGCCCGCCGTGAGGAACTGTTGCCGGAGTTGGTGCGTACGCTGGAGGCGCAGGCCGACCTGGCCCTCGCGCCGGGAGATCGCACCGGCACTGCTCAGGCTCAAGACCGGCTGGAGCAGGCTGCCGATCTGATCACGAAACTGGGCAATCCCAGTGTGGAGCGGCGGCTTCGCGAGCGGCTGCGGACGTTGGAGCGTCGGCAACCGCGGCAGCCACGTCTTCCAGCCGGCCTGAGCACGCGCGAGGCCGAGGTGTTGCACCTCGTTGCCGCGGGCAAGAGCAACCGGGAGATTGGTGAGGCGCTCTATCTGAGCGAGTCCACGGTCGCCCATCATCTCACCAGCATTTTCACCAAGACCGGCGCGGACAATCGCGCCGCCGCCACCGCCTTTGCCGTCCGTCACGGGCTGGCCTAACAGCACGCCGCGATGGATTCCCGCCGGTACCGCTCGGCCAATAGCAGGATCTTGCCGGTGCCCCTTCCTCGGGCCATCCGAATGCGGCATGCATCTCGGCAAGTTCTGCCGATGCGCCGGACGTGCGCCGGTTCTAGGCTGTGATTACGGGGTCGGCGCGAAACAGCAGGCGCCGGGTCGGTAGGAATAGCGGGTAGCGAGCCCGACAAGTGCAGGGAGACAGCAGATGCGCGGTTCAAAGCAGGATGTGCCGGTGTCGATGGACATGGGCGGCGTGGTCATACGCGAGGTCGAGTGGGGCGACCTGAATGTAGCTCTGGAAAGCTTCCCGGCCGGGGTCGACAGCGCACCCATCTTCAAGGGGCTGCCCGACGACCGTTGCCAGTGCCCGCACTGGGGCTATGTGATCGCGGGCCGGCTCCGGGTCCGGTACAAGGAGCGCGAGGAGACCCTGGCCGCCGGCGATGCCTACTACCTTGCGCCCGGCCACACCACGGTCTTCGACGAGGACACTGAACTGGTGGAGTTCAGCCCCAAGGGGGAATATCAAAAGACTCTTGAGGTGGTGGCACGCAACGTTGCTGCCATGCAGCACTAAACCGCAGCCCGCGCCTTACCGGTCGACCCGTGGCCGGACCAAGCGGGCCTGGCGACCCGCGCTCCTACCACGCGGCCTCGACCACAATCGTGATACTGTCGGCGAAATCGCTCCCGCGTTGACCCCACCGGGAGCGCGAGCGTCTCGCTCGTCCCCGTCGCCGGCACCCACGAGGACGAGCCGGGGACCCGCTTGCGGGTGTCTCGCGCTCCCAGGAAGATCGCTCCGAAGCCGCCGTTCGTGCCGATTTGCCGACAGTATCAATCATGAGGTACACCCCATCACCGCTGCTACAGGATAAAGTGAGGAATCATGATGACCGCTGACCAGGCCGACAAGATCGCCAGGAGGTTTGTGTCCTTTCTCGAAACCGGCGATGTCCCGCGGGGGCTGTTCACGGCCGACATTTTCTGCGACTTCACCCTGCCATGCTGGCGACTTCAGGCACAGGGTGTGGAGAATACCGTCGCGCTGCGCAAGCAGGGCCATCCTGGCCCGGGGAGGGTGCCGCGTTGGCGCTGCGATCCAACCCCCACCGGGTTCGTGATCGAGTTCGAGGAAGCCTGGTCCGACCACAACATGGAACTGACCAGCCGCGAGATGGCGCGGGTGGATGTTCGAGGCGACTCGATCGCGGCCCTGTCGGTCTACTGCACGGGCGATTGGGATGCCAATCGGCGGGCAGAGCACGGCAGGGCCGTAAAGCTCCTGAGGCCCTAAGCCGGTTCGCTCTCCGGCCAATCGAGCAGCAGCGCCGTACCCATGCTGCCCGCCGTCAGGTCGCCGGCCCCTTCGGGCACCACGATCAACGCATTGGCGGCCACGGTGGAACGGAGCAGATGCGAATCCTGGGCGCCCGTGGTCACCGCGTGCCAGCCGTCCGCCTCCCAGCGCGCCACGCCGCGTACGTAGTTGCGGCGCGATCCCGCGCCCGGCACCGCGCCGTCCAGGCGCACCGGGACTGCCCGGCGGGTCAGCGCCTTATGTCCGGCCAGCTTCCGCAGCAGGGGCCGGGCGAACAGTTCGAAGGTCACGAACGACGACACCGGGTTGCCGGGCAGGCCCAGGAAGGGGATGCCGTCAATGCGGCCAAAGGCTACCGGCTTCCCCGGCCGCATATTCACCCGCCAGAACCCGACTCCGCCCCGTTCCTCCAGCACCGCCTTTACCACGTCGTAATCACCTACCGATACTCCTCCCGAACTGAGATAGAGGTCGCAGTCCTTGCCCGCGTCGAGCGCGGCATGGACGGCCTCTCGCGTATCGCGGGCCGAGCCGATCGGCACCGGCGTCGCGCCGCAGTTCAGTACCTGCGCGGTCAGCATGGCGGCGTTACTGTTGCGGATCTGTCCAGGGCCGGGTACCTGATCGACCGGTACCAGTTCATTGCCCGTGGAGAGGATGGCGACTCGAGGCCGCGCATGGACGGGGACGCGGGCATAGCCGATCGAGGCCAGGAGGCCGATCTCGCCTGGATGCAGCACGGCGCCCGCCCCCAGCACCCGCTGCCCGCGCCGCGCGGCGTCGCCGGCCGGGCGCACGCTGGCCCCCGGCGCGACGGCGGCGAGGAGGTCCACGGTGTCCGCCGTCGCGCGCGTCTGCTCGACCGGGATTACGGCATCGGCGCCAGGGGGCACGGGGGCGCCGGTCATGATGCGCACGGCGGCGCCGGGCGGCAGCGGCGTGGTGC
>JAICHN010000102.1 GCA_025924845.1 Chloroflexota bacterium
CTTGGGCTGCATGATGCCCGCGTCAAGATAGCCGGGCGTCGTGTGATCCGACAGATACTTTACGAACTGCCATGCGGCTGTCGCATTCGGCGAATGGGCATTGACGCACCAGGCATAGCCGTAGAGCGTGGCGCTCTGCGCCTTGCCGCCCGCGAAGTGGGGGAAGGGCAGGATTTTCATCCCGGTGCCCTTGGCGTAGATCTTGGGCGCGGCGCTCTGCAGATAGCCGCGATACCAGAGGCCGACATCGGAGATGATCCCCGTGGAGCCGGTATCGAAGCCCGGTCCCTGGAGCGGCTTACTGGCGAGCTGAGAGACCTTATTCTGCTCATAGGATTGCAGCATGGTGAGCACCTTGACGCCGGCGGGGGAGTTAATGGCCGCCTTGGAGCCGTCGGGACTGATCACGTAGCCGCCCAGTTGATGGATCATGGAGTCGAAGACGATAGACAGGACACCAGGATCCGACGCGATGCCGTAGCCCTGGCGGGCCAGGGCGCCGTTCTGCACCTTGGCGATTTTCTTGCCGATCCGCAAGATATCTTCCCAGGTCTTGGGAGCATCCTTGACCGGATCAAGTCCGGCGGCCTTGAACAGGGGCGGTGAGACGACCGTGAAGTAGGTCGAGACTTCGGAGGGGATGCCGTAATACTGGCCGTTGAGCTTCCAACCGTTGAGGATGCCCTTCAACCACGAGGAGGCCAGGGCCGAGTTGCTCTTCACGCCGAAAGCTGAAGGCTGGACCGGCTGGAAGAAGCCGAGGGCGCTCCATTGCTGAAAGAAACCGTTGTAGACGTTTACGATGTCAGGGGCGCCGCCGCCCGCGAAGGCGATCGTCGTCTTCTGATAGACCTGGGAATCGGTACCCTGGTCTACCACCTTGACCTGAATGTTCGGGTGGAGCTTCATAAACTGCGCGGCCAGCTGTTTATCGATCTTCACCGCCGGCGCGTAATCGTGCCGCCAGTAGGTGACCACGATCTTATTGGCGGCATGGGCAGGGGCGGACGCCGGAATAGTCAGCGCGCCACAGACCAGAAGCAGCAATGCGCCGCGGGTAATGCGGTGTTTCATCAGTCGCGAATCTCCCTTATTTTCCTCAAGTAAACCTGGCATGATTGCGGATCCGGGATGGGCATCGGCAGTAAGCTTCACCTCCAATCGGGGGAGACCACGAACGGCGGACTCGATGGCCGCCTCTATTTAATGGCCCCCACGGCGATCCCGCGTACAAAATAGGACCGCGTAGCCAGAAAGACCAGCATCACGGGGATGGAGCTGATCACGGCGCCGGTCATCAGGAGGTTGTATTGGACCCCGTATTGCCCCGTCGCCATCTGGGCAAGGCCAAGGGGGAGGGTCTTCAAGCTGTCGCTCTGGACCACGAGCAGCGGCCAGAGCAAGTTGTTCCAACTGCCCAGGAAGGTGAGGACGCCGAGCGCGGCAAGGGATGGGGAGCTCAGCGGCAGGAGGATGCGTATGTAGATAAGCAATTCACCAGCCCCGTCCAACCGTGCCGCCTCAAATAATTCGTCCGGCAAAGTGGAGATCGTCTGCCGCATGAAGAAGACGCCGAAGGCGCTCACTCCGGCCGGAATGATCAGGCCCCAGTAGGTGTTGATCCAGCCAAACTCGCGCACCACGATGTAGACCGGGATCATAATCACTTGAAACGGGATCATCAAGATAGCGAGAAAGAATAGGAGCAGCAAGGTGCGACCGGGAAACTTGAACTTGGCGAGGCCGTATCCGGCGAGCGAGGAAACCAAGAGGTTCATCACCGTGACCGAGAAAGAGACGATGACGCTGTTCTTGAAGTAGACCCCGAACTGGTTATCACTGAACACCTGTGAATAGTTGCTGAGATGCCATTGGCTGGGCAGCCAGCGCACGACGGGCGTCAGAACCTCATCCACCGACTTGAAGGAACTGAGCGCCATCCAGAGCAGGGGAATGAACACGATCAAGGCGATCGCTATCGTCAAGAGCCACACCAGCGCCTGACCCCAGCGCAGGCGGGGACGCCGTCGAACCATGGCCCGCCCATTGAGTAGGCCGCCGCTCTCAATCATAGGTGTAGTCCGTCCTGAATAGGCGCATTTGCACCAGGGTCATGAGGAGCAGGATCAAGAACAGCACCATGGCCTGTGCCGTGGCCCAACCCATGCGGAAGCTAAAGAAGGCATCCTGGAAAATCTTAAAAGTCATCGATTGGGTGGAGTTGCCGGGACCTCCGGAGGTCATCAAATAGAACAAATCGAACTGCTGGAAGGTATTGATCAGGCAGATCGTGATCACGACGAAAATGGTGGGGCGGAGAAGGGGGAGGGTGACGTGGCGAATCACTTCGGCCGGGTTGGCGCCGTCGATGCGCGCCGCGTCATAGAAAGACGGGGGGATGGCCCGCAGCCCTGCCTTGAACAGTAACATAAAGTAGCCGGCCGAGGCCCACATATCGACGAAGCTGATCGTATACAGCGCGGTCTTCGAACTTGCTAGAAAGGTGAAGCTTGTCCCAAACAGGGTGCGGGCGGCGTCGTTGACCAGGCCCAGGTTATCCAGCATGTAGCTCCACAAGATCGCCACCACGGCCAACGGCAGGACGGCGGGCAGGAAGTAGAGCGTCTCGGCGGTCGCCGCGAGGTGCCCGGGCCGATCGGTGAGCAAGGCCAGGCCCAGGGACACCAAAAAGACGATGCAGGTCGTGATCAGGCCGTAGGTAACGGTGACGCGCAACGCGTTGTGGAAGGCATCATCATGCACCATGTCGGAAAAGTTCTTGAAGCCGATGTATTGCGCGGGGGTGAACAGATTCCAGGAGGTGAAGCTGACCCGTATGGCTTCGATCACGGGATAGAGGAAGAAAACCAGGAAAAAGAGGACCGCGGGAAGGACGAAGAGGAAACCGATCCCCTTTAGCCGCGCCTGGTACGTGAGCAAGCGACGCCGGGTCGGTCGCCCCCGCGCAACACCAATCATCGCTACTTTCCTTTGCCTTGTGTCGGCGACATTCCAGGACCGCGGAGGAGCGAGGCGGCCACCTCGGCCGTGCGGAGGGAAGGCCCGTTCCCTAAGCCGGGATCCTCCTGGCGATCCTCCGCGCCGGCTGTTGTGCTTCCGGCCATTATCTGTCACCGTTTCCTAATTTGTCAAGGTCGCGGCAGCGGTTTCTCTGTTCCTTTCCTGTATTTTCAGCGGAAGTGGGGCGACTTGGGCCGGGAAAAAAGTTGCCTTTCATCCGCGCCGCGCGGCATAATCCAAACACGGCGCCCAAAGCTTAGATAATCAGGTGAGGCCAGGTTCGACCGGTGAATGACGAGCAGGTACGCGAGGGGACGGTGCTATGGGAACCGTCCGAGTCATTCAAGGCCGACACGATGCTGACGCGGTACATGCGGGATCTCGGTACACAAAACGGCCGCGTCTTCGCGGACTACGAGGCCTTGCGGCAGTGGTCGATTGACGACCTCACCGGCTTTTGGGAGTCGTTGTGGCAGTTCTTCGGCATCCGGGCTTCCACTCCCTACACTGAGGTGCTGGGCCGGCGAGCAATGCCAGGCGCCCAATGGTTTACCGGCGCCCGCCTCAACTACGCCGAGCACATCTTCCGCCGAGGCGATCGGCAGGGCACCGCGCTCCTTGCCAAATCCGAGGGCGAGCCCGTCCGGGCCGTGAGCTGGGCGGAACTCTCGGAGCAGGTCGCGGCTCTGGCGGCGACTTTCCGCGACCTTGGCGTGCGCCAGGGCGATCGCATCGTGGCCTACCTGCCGAACATCGCTCAGACCGTGGTCGCCCTGCTGGCCTGCGCCGCCCTCGGCGCTGTCTGGTCCTGTTGCCCACCTGAGTTCGGGGCGCCCAGCGTGCGCGACCGTTTCGCCCAGTTGGATCCCAAGGTGCTCATCGCGGTCGACGGCTACCGCTACGGCGGCAAGTCGTATTCACGTCTCGACACAATCGTCCGACTGCAGGAACTCTTGCCGACCGTCGAGGCAACCATCGTGGTGCCTCACCTGAACGACTCTCCCTCGCTCCGGAACCTGGAACGCGCTCTCCTCTGGGCCGACGCGCTGAGCCGCGGAGCGGGCGCGGCACTTTCCTTCGTCCCGGTGCCGTTCGACCATCCCCTGTGGGTGCTCTACTCTTCCGGCACCACGGGCATACCCAAAGCGATAGTGCATGGCCACGGTGGAGTTCTGCTCGAACACCTGAAGTCGCTGATCCTCCAGACTGATCTACGGCCAGGGGAGCGATATCTTTCGTTCACGACGACCGGTTGGATGATGTGGAACCTCTCGGTCAGTACTCTGCTGGTCGGCGCCGTTCCCATCCTCTACGATGGAAATCCGGCCTATCCCAGTCAGGACACGCTCTGGCAGTTGGCCGAGGGCGCCGAGGCAAACTATATGGGAATCAGTCCCGCCTTCATCACGGCCTGCGCCCGTGCCGGACTCCATCCCGGCCGTGAGCATAATCTAGACGCGCTAAAAAGCCTGCGCGCCACCGGCTCCCCGCTTACCCCGGAGGGCGCGGCCTGGGTCTACCGGCAGGTGAAACGCGACCTCTGGTTTGTGGTATCCGCCGGCGGCACCGAGGTCTGCAGTGCCTTTGTTGGGGGCTCTCCGTTGCTCCCCGTACGGGCCGGCGAAATGCAATGCCGCTATCTCGGCGTCGATGTGCATGCCTACGATGAACAGGGGCACTCAATCGTCGATCAGGTGGGCGAGATGGTGATCGCGGCGCCGATGCCCTCAATGCCGTTGTTCTTCTGGGGCGATCGCGACAACCACCTCTATCGCGAGAGCTACTTCTCGGCTTATCCGGGCGTGTGGCGGCACGGGGATCGGTTCCGGATCACCGCTAACGGGGGCTGCGTCATCTACGGCCGCTCCGATGCCACGATCAACCGGCATGGCGTCCGCATGGGGAGCGGCGACATTTACCGCGTGCTGGAGGGCATGCCCCAGGTGGTGGATAGCCTGGTGGTCGACCTGGAAGTGCTGGGCCGGTCCTCGTTCATGCCGCTCTTTGTAGTCATGACTGATGGGGCGGCGCTGGATGACGCGCTGGAGCGCGCCATCAAGACCCGCATCCGCGGCGACCTTTCGCCGCGCCATGTGCCCGATGCCGTCGTGGCCGTCCCCGCCGTGCCATATACCCTGAATGGGAAAAAGCTGGAGGTGCCGGTACGCAAGATCCTGTTGGGCACTCCGCTCGAACAGGCGGTGAGCGCCGACGCGCTGCGCAACCCCGAGTCGCTCCGCTTCTTCGTCGAGTTCGCGCGAACGCTCAACGCGCCTCCATCCGGGGAGCCGGCATCGTAGAGGTTTGTCCAGCGTGGGGGCGTCTGCCTCGGCCATGGCTGCATGTATGGCAAGACCTTGAAATGCCTCTCCATGCTGTTATACTAGTAGTATAACCAGGAGGGATCACCAGGTATGAATTACACAAAGACGGCAATCAGCATTCCGCAAGATATATTTGAGTGCGGAGAACAAGCGGCTGCCGAACTGGGTATCTCACGGAGTGAGTTCTACGCTCGGTGTCTGAAGTTGATGCTGCGCGAACGGAAGCTGGCGGCGGCTCGTGCGCGGTTGGATGAAGCCCTCGCGCGTGAGTGCTCGGGTGCGGACACCAGGCGCCAGGCTGAGGAACTCCACGGAATTGCCAGTGCAACCGTGCATCGCGCCGCCCAACGTGGTGAGTCCACGTGGTAATGCGGGAGGGTGACCTCTACTGGTACGACTTTGGTTTCCCACGAGGCTCGGAGCCTGGGTACAAGCGCCCCGTGGTTGTAGTGCAAGGCGAACTCTTCAATGCATCCGCGCTGTCCACCGTTGTCGTCTGCGTGCTGACAAGCAACACGAGAATGGCTCATCACCCTGGTAACGTCGGTATCGGCCTTGGTGAAGCGAGTCTGGACCGAGAGAGCGTTGCCGTGGTAACGCAGCTCTTCACCGTCGATCGTGCCTATCTGGGCGACTACATCGGCGCACTCTCCCCACAACGACTACATACCATTCGTCTTGGCATTCGCCTGGTCCTGGGCGATGAGGTGGCAATAGACCATTTGCCGTAAGCAATTGCCCTCTGGAGCCGTTACCCCACGAGTGACCGGGCCAGATCGATTGCGGTCTCGACCATCTGCTCGCCGGCTTCCGGCGCTCGGGGCAAGGCGCGCGCCCGCTGCGCCGATACCACTTCGTAGCCGCCCTCGTCGTAGGCCGCCCGAGTCGGCACATAGCCCACGTTGCCGTTCGTATAACCGCAAACCAGTACCGGCGAAGCGGCCAGCGCCGCCTTGATCTGAGTGCCAAGCTCCACGAAAATCTCCCCAGGCAGCCCGACCACCACCAGGGGGCCGATCCGCATCACCTGGACCTCGGCATACGAGACGGGCGGCGGGGTGCCGCGCTCGACCAGCGACTGAATATGCCTGGCCCAGTTGAGATAAAACTCGGCCAGGCCCTCGGTCGGGTATCGTTCGCTGATCATACTGTGGAAGGGCTCATTGCGGGGGAAGAGTGTAGCTTCGGACTGGGTCTGCCGGGCTCTCACCTCGGCCAGGAAGCGCTCCTGCGTCTGGACCAGGGCCTCGGCTCCCGCCCGATCCGGGAGGGCCATCACCGGCACCGGAAAGCGCTGGGCCGCCACGGCAAGCGACGGCTCACGCTCGAACCCGGCGTGGGCCAGCAAGCGGGCGAGGATCTGGATTACCTCGCCCCCCACCATGCGCCCGGCCTGTTCGGTGCGCTCAAAGCTGCCCCAGAACGTATGCAAGGGATCCTGGTCGCCGCAACAGCCGTTGGCGAAGAGCGCCACCACGCCGGGGAAGGTCTGCTCGATCAGGCGGGAGGCCACCCCCGGATAGTCGGCCGAGATCAGCAAGTTGTTCTCACGCAAGGTGACCGGATGACAGGTGTAACTGTAGAGTACGGCGATGGGGGCGCCTCGCTCATCCACTACGAGGAGCACCGGAATGTTCGGATCCACCGGCAGGCCGTCCTCCCAGTAGCGGCGCCGATTGTAGGCCAGGCCGTGCAGTTCGCCCGCCCCCACGGCGAGCCGGGCGGGACGGAGCGTATGCCAGGCGGCAAGGACGGCGCCGGCCAGTTGGGCCTGGAGGGTGCGGCTCCAATCCTCGTCCGCCTTCCAGGCGCGGGGTCGGAAATTGTCGTAGGGATTCTCGGCCAGCCAGGTCATCGGCCCAGAGTGCGTATGAGATGCGCTGATCAGCACATGGTCAGCGGGAATGTCGGTCTGCTGAGTGACCCGCGCTCGGACCTGCCGCACCGCCTCGGCATCCAGCTGGCGCAAGTCCGCCGTGATCAGGGCCAGTTTGGTTTGTCCATCGTCCAGCACCAGGGCCTTCCCCTGCAGATCGTCATGTACACCCACCGAGCCGCTCTTCCGGCCCGAGTAGCCCGCCAGGTCAACGCCGACCGGCGGCGTGATGCAAACGGTCGCCGCGCCCGCGCGCAACTCAGCCATGATTCCTCCCGCCTCCCCCGTTTTTCCACCTCAACTAGAACTCATCCCGAACCGTCCGCACGAGCGGACGGTTCGGGATGAGCGATCCAAAAATGACGCCTACATGGAGATCTTGTAAGGCAGAGTGGGAATCAGGCTGGTAAGCTCTTGATTCGCCTTGTCCAACGCCACTTTCGGGGCAACGTTATCTAACAGTGTGCTGGAGACGGCCGCCGTGATGATCGTCGCTACTTGGTCGGGAATACCGCCGTAGGGAGCGCCCGTCCCCAACGCGGCGTAGCCGAGCTTGTTGTCGGGGTTCTTGGCGAAGTTCGGTAGGGACTGCAAGGATTTCTTGGGTTGCATGATCCCGGCGTCAAGATAGCCGGGCGTCGTGTGATCGGACAGCTACTTCACGAACTGCCATGCCGCGGTCGCATTCGGTGAATGGGCATTGACGCACCAGGCATAGCCGTACAGCGTAGCGGCCAGCGGCTTGCCGGCCGCGAAGTGGGGGAAGGGCAGGAATTTCATCCCGGCGCCGTTAGCGTAAATCTTCGGCGCGCTGCTCTGCAGATCACCGCGATACCAGAGGCCCACGTCCGAGATAATCGCCGTGGAGCCGGTATCGAAGCCCGGGCCCTGGAGTGGTTGGGGGTTATATTTGGAGATGTTGTTCTTCTCAAAGGATTGCAGCATGGTGAGCGCCTTGACGCCGGCGGGCGAGTTAATCGCCGCTTTGGTCCCGTCGGGACTGATGATGTAGCCGCCCAGTTGGTGAATCATGGAGTCGACTACCTTCGACAGCACGCCTGGGGTTGATGAGATCCCGTAGCCCTGCGTTACCAGGGCACCGTTCTGCGTCTTGGCCAGCTTCTTGCCGACCCTCAGGATATCTTCCCAGGTCTTGGGAGCATCCTTGACCGGATCCAGCCCGGCGGCGCGGAACTTCGTGGGGGAGATCACGGTCAAGTAGCTCGACACCTCGGAGGGGATGCCGTAATACTGCCCCTTGAGCTTCCAGCCGTTAAGGATGCCTTTCAGCCATGAGGAGGCCACGGCCGCATTGCTCTTCACGCCGAAGACGGCAGGCTGGATCGGCTGGAAGAAGCCGAGGGCGCTCCATTGCTGGAAATAGCCGTTGTTGACATTCACGATGTCGGGGGCGCCGCCGCCCGCGAAAGCGATCGTCGTCTTCTGATAGACCTGGGAATCGCTGCCCTGGTCTACCACGTTGACCTGAATGTTCGGGTGGAGCTTCATAAACTGCGCGGCCAGCTGTTTGTCGATCTTCACCGCCGGCGTGTAATCGTGCCGCCAGTAGGTGATCACGATCTTATCGGCGGCATGAGCGGGGGCGGAGGCGGGAATAGTCAAGGCGCCGCAGACCAGGAGCAGCAACGCACTGCGCGTAATGCGATGGTTCATGGGCGATGAATCTCCTTTGCTTCCCTCAAGATAAGTCTGGCTTGATGGCGACCGCGGGGCCGACGTCGACAGTAGACATCACCTCCAATCAGGGGAAGCCGGGAACGGCAGGCACGGTGGGCGTCGAAAAGCCCTTCGTGCTTCCGGCCATTATCTGTCACGATTCCCCTAATTGTCAAACCACCAGCAGCATTCCTCCCGCTTCTTTCCCCTACTTTCAGCGGAAATAGACGGATTTCGGCAGAGAAGATGTATCTTTCACAGGTCCCACAAAGCATAATTCGCTGCCTGAAGCGGACTGCCGCGAGCAACCGGCCGATTACGACAACTGATCGATGGCGTACTCATCGGCCAGTGCCAAGCGAATGCAAGGGCGAATGATATCTAATCGCCCAGATAGGAGCGGCAGGCGAAAAAGCAGACAAGTGGATGAGGTGAAGGGGCCGTTTCTCTCTGGAGAGAAACGGCCCCTTCACCTCATTTTGAACCGTCAGGCCTCCTACGGACGGCGGCCCGAAAAACGCTCCACGGCGTCGGGATTCAACTCAACGCCGAGGCCCGGCCCGTCCGGGATGGCCAACATGCCGTCCTCGTCTAGACGCCACGGTGTTGCCGCCAGTGCGTCTATGTACCTTGACCCGGTCAGGTATTCTACGAGCGGCGCCTGGGGGAAGGCTGAGACAAGCTGCAAATCCGCGGCCAGGCCGATCGCCGTGTTCCAGCCATGCGGTACGAAGCGCACTCCATGGTCGAGCGCTATCCAGGCAATGCGCCGCTCCTCCGAGATACCGCCGACCTTGGTCACATCGGGCTGCACGATATCGAAGGCCCCTTGCTCCAGCCATGGCTGGAACGATTGACGGCGGGTGAGAACCTCGCCCCCGGAGATAGGCACCGGCGAGGCGCGCCGGAGTTGCACGAAACCGTCCAGGTCGTCCGGTGACAGCGGTTCCTCGAACCAGGCCACGCCGTAATGCGCCAGCATTTCAGCGGTGCGGAGCGCCCACTTGAAGGTACCCCGCCAGTAGGCATCGCTGCCCCCGGCATCGACCATCAGATCGCAGTCTTCCCCCACCGCCTCGCGGGCGGCGCGTACTATCGCCTCATCCAGGCTTGCGTCGACCCGGCCGAATGGTCCCCAGCCCAGCTTGAAGGCCCGGAACCCCTCCGCGCGAAGGGCCGCCAGGCGTTCGACCAGGGGTGCGGGCTCAGTCATCAGAATCGAGGCATAGACGCGGGCCCGATCATGGTAACGGCCGCCCAGCAATCGGCCGACCGGCCGGCTGGTGGCCTTGCCCAAAATGTCCCAGAGCGCGATGTCGATACCGCTGATTGTATGGGTTATGGCGCCGCCTCGTCCTTGCCAGAACGTATGCTGGTGCAGCTTTTCACTGACCCGCTCCGGTTCATCAGCCCGCTCTCCAATATAGAGAGGTTGCAATGCCGCGAGCGATGCCGTGACCAGCGCCTCGCTGGTAAACACGCTTCCCAGCCCGGTCAAGCCCTCGTCGGTACGTACCTCAATTAAGGTGTGTACGCAGTCGTCAGGCTCCAATTCGGCGGACCAGCCGCCCTGGACGGTAGCGCCGCGCAAGCCCAGGGCGCTGATCTCTACAATCTTCACGCGGCGCCTCCCTCGGTCCCGCCGTTGCCCTGCCTCCAGTCCCGGATCCGTCGCGCCACGTCGACCAGGGGCGCCGTCCAGATGCGGTCGCGGTGACGATCCAGGAAGGCGCAGAGTTCCCGCAGATCGCCCTCGGCTACCGAAAGATGGCCTTCGTGTATGCCGTGGAAGGTGAGCACCGTCCAGCGACCCTCGGCGGCGGCGCGTTCAGCGAGCCCGACCATGGCGGCGCCGGTTTGCCGCTCGACCGGATGGGACCACAGGCAATGCAGGTCGCACCGTGCCGGATCGTTGGCGGTCTCGCCCAGCGCCCTGCCTGCCGCGAAGTGCCGCGCAATCACCGGCACATAGCTCTGTCGGCTTAGGCCGGAACCGACATAGGTCTGGTAGCAGGGGTAGGCGAAGGAGCGCTCCCCTTGGTCGGGAATGGCCGAGCGCAGCCGGCGCTCCGCCTCCAGCACGTCGGCTTCGATCTCGGCCGGCGTCATGTGCTCGAGTCCGCGCGCCCCGGCTTTGAACGCGAAATTCTCCGAACAGGGATGGGTGACCGAGTGATTGCCGATCTCATGGCCGTGTCGGGCAGCGACATTCCAGGGCGCCAGCAACTCGCGCCGCTCGGCGTCGTTCTCGCCCGCCGTTGGGTTCAGATAAAAAGTGCCGTTCAGCCGATACTCGTCCAGCAGGGGAATCGCCGTCTCCCGCTGCGACCACAATCCATCATCAAAGGTGAGCGACACGGCGCCGAGGCACCGTTCGGGCCAGGGACTGCCCGTTGGGTCAGCCATTGCATGATCCTTTCACGCTGCTATTTACCGGAGATCCAGTAGAGATTGGTAGCTGGGAAGATCTATCTGGTCGATCCTGACCTTAACGTGTCATGGCAAGGAGGATTCATAGGGAGTACGGGATCAGTCTCCTGAAATCATCATAACCGGCCGGCCGCCGGGTTCCCGGCTCCTCCGCCGCAAGAGGCACGAACGATCAGCTGTGGGGACAGGGTGATCTTGGGCGGGCCGGTGTAGGCCTGACGAATCATTCCAATGAGCATATCCGTTGCCTGCTGCCCCAGAGCATAGCGATCGATCCGTATGGTCGTCAGCGGAGGAGTCAACAGGGCCGCCATGTGAATATCATCCATACCGACCACGGCGAGTTCGGCGGGGATATCGATCCCACGCTGCTGGGCCGCCCGCATCACGCCAATGGCCAGTTCGTCACTCACCGCGAAGATCGCCGTGGGGAGACGGCCAAGGTCGAGGAGTTGGTTTGTGGCTTCTACCGCTCCTTCCATGGTGAAGTTTGTCGTGACGAGCAGGCGAGGGTCGATAGCCAGATCCGCGGCAGCCATGGCTTCAAGATACCCCTGCCATACCTCCCGTCCGAACGGCGTAGCCAACGGAGTACCGACGAATCCAATGGAACGATGGCCGAGTTGAATGAGGTGTTCGACCCCCATGCGGGCCGATCCACGATCATCGTTGTCCACGCTGGCTACATCAGGATAATCCCCGGACGCATCGATCATCACCAACGGCAAGCCAAAATCAAGCAAATGACGAACGACATCGCGGTCACGCCAGTTGAGCATAAGGATGCCATCCACGTCGTCGGGATTGACCGCCGGACGTTCGGCGTCACCACTGCCGTTTGCTCCGCCTGGGGTACTGAAGCTCAGCCTATAGCCCGCGCCTTCAGCGGCTTCAATAATGCCGCGCATGACATCCCAATAAAAGACATCGTCCGGTCCGGCGGCGAATGCCACGCACAGGCAGTCACTGCGATTCGTGGCCAGACGCCGGGCCATGGGATGCCGCGTGTATCCCATGCGCCGAGCGGTCTCCAGAATACGCATCCGGGTGGCTTCGGCGACGAGCGGATTGTTGTTGAGCGTCATGGAGACGGTAGCCGGCGATACACCTGCCGCCTCTGCCACATCGGCGAGCGTCACCCTCTTCCGTGGTTCCCCCATAGGTCCTCTCGGCGCTCACTACACTTGCCGGCCGCGGCACGGGTATATTCGGTGAACGGAACGACAGACCACCCACGGATCTTAGAGTGAGCCGACCGAGCCCATCGATCCACGATACGCGTTGATGACACCGATTCCGGCCCGGCGCCGGTCATTACTGGAGCAGGCTATAGGTTACCTTCCGTAGCCCGTCAATAATCTCCGTTACGTCTTCATCAGTATAGAGCGGATTAACGTCGAGGTGAAC